>JAWLGW010000138.1:0-10054 GCA_041690735.1 Planctomycetota bacterium | reverse complement strand
CTCGAGCGGGCCCTGGCCCTCAACCCGGGGGACCCGCAGGCCCTCCTCCTCCTGGCGCGCGGGCTCGAGGCCGCAGGGCGGCCCGACGAGGCGCGGCGCCGCTACCAGCAGGCGCTGGCGGCTCAGCCTCCGTTCGGCCCCGACCGCCGGGAGGTCGAGGCCGCGCTGGCCCGGCTGGGTGGGTCGCCCGATTGAAGCGGAGGCGGACCCGGTTCGTCCTGCCCACCGGCGGCGCGCGGGGAGGACCCGTTCGTTCTCGCTCGCAGGCGCCGGTGCTAGAATCGCGCCCCCGCAGGGAGGATTTCGTGGCTGAAACGAAGATCGCGCAGCAGGTCAGCCGACTCGTGCACGAGATCCTGGTGGACGAGTTCGAGGTCGACGAGGCGAAGCTGACCCCCGATGCGCGCCTCGGCGAGGACCTGGGCCTCGACAGCCTCGACGGGGTCGACCTGGTGGTGGCCCTGGAGAAGGCCTTCAAGACGCGGATCCCCGAGGCCGAGGCCCGCGCGATCCGCACCCTCGGCGACATCTACGACCAGATCCACCGCCGGCTCGAGCAGGGCGGGCAGGTCGAAGTCTGAGCCTGGTTTGGACCCCGCCGCGCTGGTCCCCCACCGGCCGCCGCTCCTGTGCCTCGATCGGTTCTCACGGGCCGACGCGGCGGGCGCCGAGGCGGAGACCACCGTGCGGGCGGGGCCGCACGCGCCAGGCGGCGCGCTGTGGGAGGGCGCCCTGGTCGAGGGGCTCGCCCAGAGCGCGGCCGGGATCCACGCCAGCGCGGGGGGCAGCGAGCTCCCCCTCCTCACCGGGCTGCGCGACCTCGAGGTGCTGCGGACGCCGCGGGTGGGTGAGCGCGTCACCTACCAGGTGAGCGTCGCGCGCCGCCTGGGCCCGCTGGTGATCATCGCGGGCGCGGCGCGCGTCGGCGACGAGGTCGTCGCCCGCGGCGAGCTGACGTTCTTCGCGCCCCTCGAAGACGACGGCGGCGCCGAGGGCAACGACGGCGACGACGACCGGCGAGGCAGAGCCCCCCCGCAAACCGAGGAGGCCTCGTGAGCGCCTTCGCGGGCCGGCGGTGGCGCGTCCCCCCGCCGCGGTTCCTCTCCGCCAGCACCCAGGTCCGGGTGCGGTTCCAGGAGGTCGACGGGCTGCAGGTCGTGTGGCACGGCCACTACGTCACCTACCTCGAGGAGGGACGCCAGGCGTTCGGGCGCCAGTTCGGCCTCCGCTACGAGGACATCCGCGCCGAGGGGTTCGTGGTGCCGCTGGTCCACGTCTCCCTCGACTACTTCGCGCCCGCCACCTACGACCAGCTGCTCACCGTGACCGCCCGCCTCCACCCCGAGTCCGCGGCGCGGCTCACCTTCACCTACCAGATCGCCGACCCCGACGGACGTCGCCTGGCGACTGGCCGGACGGTCCAGGCCTTCACCGACCTCGACGGCGCGCTGGTCCTCACCCGCCCCGACTTCTACCAGGCGTTCCTCGACCGGTGGGCCCACGCCATGGAGGAGGAGGAGCGGCCGTGAACCGCCCCGCCTACGTCCTGGGCGAAGGGGCCGTGTCCGGCTTCGGGGTCGGACGCGGAGCCCTGCTCGAGGGGGTGTACGCCGGGCGCCGCGCCGTGCGTCCCCGCGAGCGCACCGCCGCGCTGCTGCCGGGGCTGCCCGCCGATCGGCCGCCCGCGGCCGAGGTGCCGCGGGCGGTGTGGGACGCGCCGGGGGACGGCGTGCGCGAGCCCCTGGTCCTGCGCTTCGCCCGCCTGGCGGCCGAGGAGGCCCTGCTGGGAACGGATCGGGGAGCAGACTTGGGGCTGATCGTCTCCACCACCAAGGGAGACCTGTCGGGGGTCGACGGCCCGGGAGGGGAGCGCGAGGGGCTCGGCCTCGGCAACCCGCACCGCCTGGCGGCCCGGCTGCGCGAGGCCCTCGGTCTGCCGGGGCCGCTGGCGGCGGTGTCGTGCGCCTGCGCCTCGGGCCTGGCGGCGCTGGCGCTGGGCGCGCGCTGGCTGGAGCGCGGCCGGGCGGGGCGGGTGCTGGTGGTCGGCGCCGACGCCCTCTCGTCCTTCGTGCTGCGGGGGTTCGCCTCGCTGCTGGCCCTCGACCCCGCCGGCAGCCGGCCCTTCGACGCCGAGCGCCGCGGCCTCACCCTGGGCGAAGGGGCGGCTGCGGTGCTGCTGGGACCCGAGCCCCGCGACGCGGACCCGGTGGCCCTGGTCGGCTGGGGCGAGAGCAACGACGCCAACCACATCACCGGGCCCTGCCGCGACGGGTCGGGCCTGCGCCTGGCGGCGGAGCGCGCGCTGGCCCGGGCCGGGGTCGCGCCGAGCGAGGTGGCCTACGTCCACCTGCACGGCACCGGCACCCGCTACAACGACGCCAGCGAGGCGCTGGCCCTGCGCGACCTGTTCGGCGGGCCGACTCCGCCCGCGTCGGGGACCAAGGGCCAGGTGGGGCACACCCTGGGCGCCGCCGGGCTGCTCGAGAGCCTGGTCACGATCGAGGCCCTGCGTCGGCGCGAGGCGCCGGGGAACGCGGGCCTCGAGGCGAGCGACGTGGACCGCGCCCTCACCCTCCCCGCCGCGGTGACCCCCCTCGGCCCGGGCGTCGCGCTCAAGGTCGCCGCCGGCTTCGCCGGCATCGACGCCGCCCTGGTGTTCCGCCGTGGCTGAGGTCCTGATCCTGGGCGCGGGCGCCGTCGACGCGCGCGGCGTCGTCGGCACCGCCGGAGCTCGCCTGCCCTGGGCGGAGGCGGGCCTCGACCCCGAGCGCCTGCGCTGGCGGGCCTGCTTCCCGGACGCTCCCTTCCCGACCTTCCGTCGCCTCGACCCGCTGGCGCAGCGCGCCTGCCTGGCGGTGGAGGCCGCCGGGAGCCACCTCCTCGGGGACGCCGCGGCGCGGGTCGAGACCGCGCTCGTCCTCGGGACCGCCTTCGGCTGCCTGTCGGTGGACCTCGCCTTCGCCGCCAGCCTGGCGCCGGGGCAGGACCCGGCCCCGGCCCTGTTCCCCTACACCCTCCCCAGCACCTGCCTGGGCGAGGTCGCCTTGCGCCACCGCCTGCGCGGCCCCACCGCCTGCCACGGGGTGGCGCCGGGCGACGAGGCCGAGGCGCTGCGCGAGGCGGCCCTGCGGATCGAGGAGGGCGAGGCGCGGGCGGCGGTGGTGATCCTCGGCGACGCCCTGTCCCCCGCCGCGGCCGCCGCGGCGGGCCTGCCGGACTCGCCGCCTCTGGCCGCCCTGCTGCTCGCGGCCGCGGGCGAGGCGGCGCGGGCGGCGCCGCCGCTGAGCGCGCTGCGCGCGGCGCGGCACGCGGCGCAGGTCGTGGCGGACGCCCTGTGGGAGGGGACCGCGTGAAGGTCGCGATCACCGGGGTCGGGATCGTGAGCGCCCTCGGGCGCGGCCTCGACGCCACCGAGGCCGCGCTGCGCGCCCACCGCAGCGGCCTGGGCCCGCTGCGGCGGTTTGCCTCTCCCCGCTGCGGGCACCTGCCGGTGGCGGAGGCGGCGGCGCCGGCGGCGGGCGAGGCCGGCTCGGTGGCCCTGGCCCGGCCCGCGATCGCCGACGCCCTCGCGCAGGCGGCCCTCCCCGCGGACCTGCGCGGCGAGGCGGCGCTGGTCCTGGGCTGCACGGTGGGGGGCATGCCCGAGACGGAGGAGGCGCTGCGCGCCCTGCTCCGCGACGACCTCCCTGCCGACGCCCCGGGCCTCGCCGAGGTGTGGCGCGGCCACGAGTGCGGCGCGACCACCGGGGCCCTCTCGGCCGCCTTCGACCTGGGCGGCCCCGGCCTCACGATCTCCAACGCCTGCGCCTCGGGGGCGCAGGCGCTGGCGGACGCGGCCGACCTGCTGCGGGCGGGCCTCGCTCCCGCCGTGGTGGCGGGCGGGGTGGACGCCCTGTGCCGCCTGACCCTCAACGGCTTCGCCTCGCTGCTGGCGGTGGACCCCGAGGGGTGCCGCCCCTTCGACGTCGCCCGCCGGGGCATGAGCCTGGGCGAGGGCGCCGCCTTCCTGGTCCTCGAGCCGCTGGAGCGCGCCTGCGCCCGCGGCGCCCTGCCCCTCGCCCTCCTGGCGGGAGCCGGCAGCACCTGCGACGCCTACCACGCCACCCGGCCCGAGCCGGAGGGGCGCGGCGCCGAGGCGGCCATGCGCGCGGCCCTGGCCGAGGCGGGCCTCGCTCCGGGCGCGGTCGACTACGTCAACGCCCACGGCACCGGCACCCCCGACAACGACCGGGCGGAGGGGCGCGCCCTGCGGCGGCTGTTCGGCGATCGGCTCCCGGCGCTCTCCTCCACCAAGCGCGCCTTCGGCCACACCCTGGGCGCCGCCGGCGCGATCGAGGCGGCGGTGTGCGTCCTCGCCCTGCAGCGAGGGCTGCTGCCGGGCACCGCCGGCTGCGAGACGCCCGACCCCGAGTGCGAGGTGGAGCCGCTGCGCGGGCCGCGCCAGGCGCGGGTGCGGACCTGCCTCAGCAACTCGTTCGGGTTTGGCGGGGCCAACGCCGCCCTGGTGCTGACCGCGCCCGAGGAGGCGCCATGAGCGGCCTGCGGGTCACCGGCTACGCCTTGGCGACGCCCGCCGACCTGCCGGCGCCCGCGCACCGCCGCGTGCCGCTGCCCGCGGCGGGGGCGCACCCGCGCCGGGCGCGGCTGCCGGGGCTGGCGGCCGCCCTGGGGCGGGCGGCGCTGGGCGCGGACGCCGCGCCCCCCGGCGCCGCCGTGCTCCTGGGCACCGCGCTGGGCTCCCTCACCGAGACCGAGGCCTTCTGCGTCCACATGATCGAGGCGGACGAGGGCACCCCCAAGCCGCGCGCCTTCTCGGCCTCGGTCCACAACGCCGCCGCCGCGCAGCTCGCGCAGGCGGTGGGCGCCCGCGGCGAGACCCGCACCCTGGTGCACGGTCCGCTGGGGCCGCTCCAGGCGCTGTGGCTGGCGGCGCGCCGGCGCGCCGCCCTGACCCTCGCCGGCGGCCTCGACGAGGTGATCCCGCGGGTGAACGCCGCCTGGGGGGCCTGCGGCGTCCCCGCCGCTCCGCCCGCCGAGGGCGGCGCCCTGCTGTGCCTGGCGCCGGCGGCCGAGGCGCCGCTGGCGACCCTGGAGCACGTCACCTTCGGGCGCAGCACGGCGCCCGCCCAGTGGGTGGCCGAGCGGCTGGCGGGTCCGCTCGACCTGCTGCTGACGCCGACCGCCCGCTGGGAGCTGCCCGCCGGACAGCTGCCCTCCGCACCGGCCCGCTCCTACGGCGAGTGGGGCGGGGGGCTGGCCGCGGGGCCCGCGGTGGCTTCGGCCGCGGCGGTGGCGCTGCTGGCGGGCGAGCTGGAGCCGGCCTGGGCCGAGCTGACGGCGCGCCCCGCGCGGGTGGGCGTGGCGGCGACCACCCGCTGGGGCGAGGTGGGCCTCGCGGTGTGGTCGCGCTCGTGAGCCGCCCGCCGCCGCTGGCCTGGGGCGTCCTCCTGGTGCTCGCGGCGGCCGCGGCCCTGGCGGTCGCCCTGCCGGGGCAGCGGCTGTGGGTGGCGTCGGCCGCCCCCCTGGCCCTGATCGGGGGGATCGCCTGGGCGGTCGTGTCGCCCGCCTCGCAGCGGCTGGGTCCCGCCGGGGCCCGCGCGCCGCACGACCGCCCCGAGGTGGCCCTGACCTTTGACGACGGCCCCGACCCGGCGGCGACCCCGGCCCTCCTCGACCTGCTGGCGGAGCGGGGCGCCCCGGCGACGTTCTTCCTGGTGGGAGAGAGGGCCCGCGCGCACCCCGACCTGGTGCGACGGATCGTGGCCGAGGGCCACCTCGTCGCCAACCACTCGGACCGCCACGCCCTCACCACCAACTTCTTCGGCGTCGCCCGCCTGCGGGCCGAGCTGACCGCCTGTCAGGAGACGCTGACCGCGCTGGCCGGAGCGCCGCCGCGCTACTACCGCCCGCCGGTCGGCCTCATGAACCATGCCGTGGCGCCGGTGTGTCGCGCGCTCGGCCTGGAGGTGGTCGGCTGGAGCGTGCGCAGCCTCGACACCACCCGGCGCACGGTCGAGGCGGTGCTGGCGCGGGTGCGGCGGGGCCTCCGCCCCGGGGCGATCGTCCTCCTCCACGACGGCGGCCAGGAGCCGGAGCGGGCGCGGGCGATCGCGGCGGCCGTGCTGGAGAGCGCCGCCGAGGCAGGCCTGGAGCCGGTGCGCCTGGATCGCCTCCTGGGCGGGCCCGCCCCGCACCGCTGAGCTCGGCGCCCGCCCAGCTCGCGCTCGCCCAGCCAGCTTCGCAGCGGGACGCCACAATTCAGGAGCTGTTCTCTGCTCACCGCTACTCCCAGCTGGAGGTCGGCCATGACGCGCGCGCTCCTGACCACGATCTTCCTGTGCGGCTGCGCGGTCGCGCCTGCTTCGACCGACGCGGTCACCGTCGAGCCCTACTACGACCTCGGCGAGCACCACCGCCCGATCACCACCGCCTCGCCCGAGGCGCAGCGGTGGTTCGATCGGGGGCTCATGCAGTGCTACGGCTTCAACCACGGCGAGGCGGTGCGCTGCTTCGAGCGGGCGCTGGAGGCCGACCCCGGGTGCGCCATGGCCGAGTGGGGGATCGCCCACGCCCTGGGGCCCAACATCAACGACCCGGCCGTGGACGACGCCGACGCCCGCCGCGCGCTGGAGGCCTTGGCGCGCGCTGCCGAGCAGGCGGACGCGGTCACGCCGGTGGAGCGGGCGCTGATCGCGGCCGAGGCCACCCGCTTCACCACACCCGCGCCCGAGGACCGGACCGACCTCGACCGCGCCTACGCCGAGGCCATGCGCGAGGTGTACCGGGCGCACCCCGGCGACCCCGACGTGGCCGCCATGTTCGCGGAGGCGCTCATGAACCTGCGCCCCTGGAGCCTGTTCGACGCCCAGGGCCGCCCCGCCCCCGAGACCCCCGAGATCGTGGCGGTCCTGGAGCAGGGGCTGAGGCGGTGGCCCGACCACGCCGGGCTGTGCCACTTCACGATCCACACCCTCGAGGCCTCGCCGCACCCCGAGCGGGCGCTGCCGGCCGCCGACCGGCTGCGCGACCTGGCGCCGGGGGCCGGGCACCTCGTCCACATGCCCTCGCACATCGACATTCGCCTGGGGCGCTACCCGGCCGCGATCGCGGCCAACCAGCGGGCGATCGCCGCCGACGCGGAGTTCTTGCGCCGCGAGGGCGCCGACAACTTCTACACCCTGTACCGCGTGCACGCGTACCACTTCCTCGCCTACGGGGCCATGTTCGACGGCCAGCGCCAGCTCGCGCTCGAGGCGGCGCGGGGAGCGGTGGCCCAGATCACCGACGGCGTCCTGCGGGAGTGGATCGACGTGTTCGACATCTTCATGGCGACGCCGCTCCACGTGCTGATCCGGTTCGGCATGTGGGAGGAGGTGCTGGCGGAGCCGCGGCCCGCGCCGGAGCTGACCGCCGCCACCGCGGTGTGGCGCTACGCCCGCGGCGTGGCCCTGGCGAACCTCGGGCGTCAGGACGAGGCGCTCGAAGAGCAGCAGGAGTTCCAGCGCGTGCGGGCTCAGGTGCCCGAGAGCCGGATCCTGTTCAACAACACCGCCGCCGACATTCTGGGCGTCGCGGACGCCATGCTCGGGGGCGAGATCGCCTACCGCGGCGGCGACCCCGAGCGCGCCTTCGCTCTCCTGCGCGAGGGGGTCCGCCTCGACGACGCCCTCCGCTACGACGAGCCCTGGGGCTGGATGCAGCCGGCGCGCCACGCCCTGGGCGCCCTGCTGCTCGACGCGGGCGAGGTCGAGGAGGCGGAGCGCGTGTACCGGGCGGACCTCGAGCGCCACCCCCACAACGGGTGGACCCTGCACGGGCTGGCCGAGAGCCTCCGCCGTCAGGGCAAGGACGCGCAGGCGGAGGAGGTCGAGCAGCAGTTCGCGCAGGCGTGGGCGCGGGCGGACGTGCAGATCCCGGGGTCCTGCTTCTGTAGGTGAGCCTCCGCAGGCGGGGACCCCCCCCTCGTGCACGGGCACGTGCACGGGCACGTTGAAGAGTACCCGCCCCTCCCCTTCGGCCGCTCCCCCCTTATCCTCTGTCCGGCGAACGGACCCTGCCGATGCCGGACCTGCGGCCCTGCATCTTGATCCCCACCTACGAGAACCCGCGCACGCTGGAAGGCGTGGTGCGGTCGGCGCTGGCGGCCTGCCCGGACGTGATCGTGGTGGACGACGGGTCGGGGCCGCAGACGCGCGAGCTCCTGGACCGGATCGAGGGGCCGATCGTGCTCCGGCACGAGGCCAACCAGGGGAAGGGCGCCGCCCTGCGCACCGGGTTCGCCGAGGCGCACCGGCGCGGGTTCTCCCACGCGGTGACCATGGACTCGGACGGGCAGCACCTCGCCAGCGAGGTGCCGCGGCTGCTGGCCGCCGCGGCCGCCGAGCCCGCGGCGATCGTGCTGGGGCACCGCGACCTCGCCGCCGCGGGGGCCGGCAAGGGGAGCAAGTTCGGGCGCGCCAACTCGAACTTCTGGGTGTGGGTGATCACCGGCGAGCGCCTCCCCGACACGCAGACCGGCTTTCGCGTGTACCCGCTCGCCGCCGTGGCGCCGCTCCACCTGACCTGCACCGGCTACGACCTCGAGATCGAGGTGCTGGTGAAGGCGTCCTGGAGCGGGACGCCCCTGCGGTCGATCGCGACCGAGGTCCGCTACTTCCAGGGCGACGAGCGGGTGTCCCACCTCCACCCGGTGTGGGACTTCGTGCGGATCGGCCGCCTCGACGCCCGGTTCTGCGCCATGCGGCTGTGTCTGCCGCCGCCGTACCTGAAGCTGCGCTCCAGCCGGCGGTTCCACGAGCAGCCGTTCTTGCGCCGCTGGCGGGAGACGTTCGTCGACTGGTTCGTGCGCGAGCCGGGCTCCTCCACGCGGATCGCGGCCTCGGTCGCCCTGGGGCTGTTCTGGGCGGTGGCGCCGGTGTGGGGCTTCCAGATCGCGCTGACCCTGCTCACCGCCCATGTCCTCGGCCTGAGCAAGCCGGTCGCGGTGCTGGCGAGCAACCTGTCGGTGCCGCCCGCCTGGCCGGTGCTGTTCCCGGCGGCGCTGCTGCTGGGGCGCGCCGCCCTCGGTCACCCGCAGGTCGCCACCACCGCCCTGGACCCCGGCGAGGACCTGCCGGCCTGGCTGCTGGGGAGCGTGCTGCTGGGGCTGCTGCTGGCGGCGGCCGGCGGGCTGCTGACGCTGCTGCTGGTGGGGGGCTACCGGCGCCTGCGCGGCCACCGGCCGGAGCTCCCGGCCGCGTGAACCGAGCCCTCCTCGCCGCCCTGAGCCTCACCCCGGCCGCCGCCGTCGCCGCCCTCGCCGCCAGCCGGGGCGCCGCCGACCTCGGCGCGCGGCTGGGCGCGGCCGCCCTGCCGGCCGCGCTGTCGGTCGCCCTGTGGGGCCGGGCGCGGGACGCCGTCGACCCCTTCCCGCGGCCGCTGCGCCACTCGCTGGCGGTGGTCCTGCTGGCGCTCCTCCTGCTGCCGCCCCTGGCCCTCGGGCTCCTGCGCCTCGAGGGGCTCGAGCGTGTAGCCCGGCCGGAGGCCGCCGCGCTCGTGGGGGCGGCGCTCCTGGCCGTCTCGGCGGCGGTGGGGCGGGTGGAGCCGACCCTCGTCGCCCTGCTCCCGCTGGCGGCGGGCGCGGTCGGTCTCCTGGGCGGCCTCGGCTGGGCGGGGCGCGGGCTCACGGCGCAGGATCCGGCGGCCCTGGCGGCGGCGGGCGCCCTGGGGCTCCAGCAGGCGTTCTTGCTCCTGGCCCTCGACCTCGAGCGCTGGCGCCGCGCCGCCGACTCGGCTCCACGAGCCCGGCCGCTGCTCGCGCTGTCGACCCTCGCCGCCGGCGCGCTCCTGCTGGCGCCGAGCTCGCGCCTCGGCGCGCCGCTGCCTGCCACGGCGGCGCTGGGGCTGGCGGCGTTGGCCCTCGCCGCGCACCTGGGCGTCCCCGCCGGGACGGGCGCCCTGCTCCGGTTCCGCGGCCCCAGCGGCGCGCCCTCCTGGCGCAACCTGCTGACGGGGGTGTGGGTCGCGTGGGTGCTCATGGCCCCGGCGGTGTGGTTCCTGGTGGTGCGCCGGTGGT
>JAWLGW010000137.1:0-10111 GCA_041690735.1 Planctomycetota bacterium | reverse complement strand
CGTCGCCCGCCGGCGGTAGCGCGCTGTCGGTGACGTCCAGCGTGAGGCGGTGCGGCAGCGAAGCCCGCAGCGGCGCGACGAGCCGGGCGACGTCGAGGGTGGCGACCAGCAGGGCCGGGCCGCCGCCAGCCTGGACCTGCAGCGAGGGACCCGCGGCGGCTTCGGACGGCCCCGGACGGCGCGCCAGCGAGCGACCTCCCCCCGGGCCGACCGTACGCAGCTCGCGCGCGTCAGGCGTCTCGATCAGCCACTGCTCGGCTCGGCTGACCGGCACCTCCTCCGGGAACTCCTGCCGCAGCCGGGCCAGCGCCAGCGCCACGTCACGCAGGCGCACCTCCACGGCCTCCCGCGCGGCGCGGGCCGCGCGGCGGGTGTCGCCCGCGTCCGGGCGCTCGAGCGCCAGCGCCATCTGGTGGCGCGCCAGGGCGCCGCCCGCGAGCGCCGCCGCGGCGACGAGCCCGGCGACGGACAGCGCGACCCGGCGCGCGCTCGTCACGGCTGCGCCGCGACTGGCCGTGAGCCGCGGGCCAGCTCGCGCGCATCCTCGATCCGGCCGTCGAGCATCAGTCGGGTGACCCGGGCCAGCAGGCTGGGCGGCACCGGCTTGGACAGGACGACCTGCCCCTGCTGCAGCCGCTCCGAGGTCTCGGCGACGTTGCGGGTGTAGCCCGACACCAGCATCACCGGCAGCTCGGGCTGCGAGCGCCGGACCTCGTCGGCGAGCTCCATGCCGCTCATGCCGGGCATCACGACGTCGGAGATCAGCAGGTGGACCTTCTCGTCCCCCTGGAGGACCCGCAGGGCCTCCCGCCCGTCCCTCGCCGGCACCACGCGGTACCCCAGCTCGCCCAGGGTCTCCCGCGCCAGCTCCCGCACCATCTCCTCGTCCTCGGCCAGGAGGATCGTCTCCTGACCGCCCAGCCGCACGTCGAGGAGACCGCTGCTGGGGGGGCACGAAGCCTCGACCCGGGGCAGGTAAATGCGGAAGCTGCTCCCCTCTCCGACCCGGCTGTCGACCTCGATCGCGCCGCCGCTCTGGCGGACGAAGCCGTGCACGCTCGGCAGGCCCAGCCCGGTGCCTTCGCCCGGGGCCTTGGTGGTGAAGAACGGCTCGAAGATCTGGGCGACCGTGTCGGCGTCCATGCCGCAGCCCGTGTCCGCCACCATGATCTGCGCGTAGGGGCCCGGCGGCAGGTCGAGCCGCCGCGCGTCCTCGGGCCCCAGGTCGACGTCGCACATGCCGACGGTGAGGCGGCCTCCGCTGGGCATCGCGTCCCGGGCGTTGACCGCGAGGTTGAGGATCGCCTGCTCGAGCTGGGTCGGATCGACCTCCACCCGACCGAGCGGAGCGCTCCGTGAGAACTCGAGCTCCACCTTCTCGCCGATCAGGCGATCGAGGTACGACTGCAGGTCGTCGAGGAGGTCCGCCAGGTCGATCACCCGGGGCGCGAGCAGCTGCTTGCGGCTGAAGGCGAGCAGCTTGCCGGTCAGCGCCGCGGACTTGTCGCCGGCGGCCTTGATCCGCAACACGGCCCGCCGGGCGGGATGGTCCTCGTCGAGGCGCTGCAGGGCGAGCTCCGAGTAGCCGTTGATCACCGACAGCATGTTGTTGAAGTCGTGCGCCACGCCGCCGGCGAGGCGCCCCACGGCCTCCAGGCGCTGGAGCTGCGCCAGCTGGCGTTCGAGGCTGTCGGCCTCGCGGCGGGCGCGCTCCAGCTCGACGCTCCGCTCGGCGACCCGCCGCTCCAGCAGCTCGTTCGCCTGACGCAGCTGCCGCTCGGCGCGGCGGCGGCGGTCGACGTCCTGGATCACCCCGATCAGCCGCAGCGCGGCGCCGTCGGCGTCCCGCTCGACCACCCGGGCTCGGTGGAGCGTCCACCGCCAGCGGCCGTCCTGCGCCAGCAGCCGGTGCTCCACCTCGAAGCTGCCGCACGAGTCGGTGAGGTGCGCCTCGAGGCGCCACATGACATCGCCGATGTCGTCGGGGTGGACCAGCGCCTCCCAGGTGTCGATGCGCGCCGGGAACTGCTCGCGCGAGTAGCCCAGCATCTCGAGCAGCCCCTGGTCGTACACCACCGCGTCCGTCGCCAGGTCCCAGTCGTACAGGCCGAGCTCGCCGCCCCACAGGGCGAGGTCGAGGCGGCGCTCGCACTCGTGCAGGGTCCGCTCGGCGAACGCGGCCCGCGCGAGCCGCGCGGTGAGCTCCTGAGCGGCCCGCTCGCTCGACCCGGTCTGGGCGCGGGCGTGCAGGAGCGTTCGCAGCGCCCCGGCGAGGAGCAGCGACGCCAGCACGCCGCTCCCGAGCACCAGCCACGACAGGAGCAAGCCGTCTCCTGGGGCGAGCGCCGCCGTGGGCCATAGGTTCAGCTCCCACGTGGAGCCTCGCAGGGTCAGCGGTACGGAGCGCTGCGCCCCTCCGTCGCCGGGCGCGCCGTGCTCGACGAGGGTCCGGCCGTCCTGGGTGAGGGAGACGCCGATGCCCGTGCCGAGGACGCCCTGCAGCACCGGGTCGAGGAAGTCGTGCAGGTGGCACACGCCCAGCAGCAGGTCGCCGTGTTCGCCGAGGGGCGCGACGATGACCAGGCCCGGCTGCCCGTCGTCCAGCGGGAAGGCCGCCGACAGCCGCGCGGCGCTCGCCGCGCGCGCGCGCGCGGCCGTCTCGCGCCAGTCGACCGCGTCGCCCGCCGTCATGGCCGCGATCCACGGGGCTCTCCCCCGCGGGACCACGTCACGCACCCGTCCCGAGGAGTCGACCTGCGCGATCGCGCTCATGCCCAGCCGGTCGTCGAGGTAGCTCTCCGCGTCGCGCCGCCAGATCCCCGCCGGGTCGCCCGCCGGCGGGGGCTGAGCCATCCGCTTGGCCATCCGCTCCAGGGCGAGGAGGCGGGGCTCGATCGCCTGCTCGAGGCACAGGCGCGCCGCCGCCGACTGCGAGCGGAGCAGCGCTCGGTCGACGACCTGGTCGCGCGCCTCGATCGCGCAGGCCAGCACGATCGCGCCGACGCTGCCGAGGGCGCCCGCCAGCAAGGGGAGGGCTCGGTCCAGCCTGCGGGGGCCGTCGCGGGTCGTCACGGCCTGCCCGGGGTCCTGGGCCGGGTCGGCGCGAGCAAGCGGAGCACCTCGGCGGCGGAGCCGGGGCGGCGGTCCGGGTCGGGAGCGGTGACCCGCCGCAGCACCTCGCGCAGGTCACCGTCGACCTGCGGGGGGAAGTCGACCTGCCGCGCCACCAGGGCCTGCAGCAACGTGTACAGGTCGGAGCCGGGGAACGGGTCCTGGCCGGTGAGCGCGAAGCGGACCGTCTGGCCGAGGCAGAACAGGTCGGACCGGGCGTCCAGCGTGCGCCCCAGGATCGCCTCGGGCGACAGGTAGGAGGGCGTCCCCACCAGGGTCCCGGTGGAGGTGATGCTCCGATCCGCCGGCTGCTTCGCCAGGCCGAAGTCGATCAGCACCGGGTCCTCGCAGCGGCCGCCGCGGAGGACCACGTTGGCGGGCTTGACGTCGCGGTGCACGAGGCTCGCGGCGTGCACGGCGCGCAGCGCGCGGGCGACCCCACGCAGCAGGGCGCGTCCCTCCGCTGGGGTCACTGGCCCCTCCCGCTTCACGCGCTCCTCCAGGGTCGGGCCGAGCACCCGGTCCATGGCGTAGTAGGCGCGGCCTTCGGCGCTGCCGAAGTCGTGCACGGCCACCACGTGAGGGCAGCGCACCAGCGAGAGGGTGTACGCCTCTCGGACGAACCGCTGCCGCTCCACGGGGTCGAGGGCCAGCTCCGCCGGGAGCACCTTGAGGGCCAGGGGCGCGCTGCCCGGGGAGCGCTCGTCGGTCGCCTCGTACACCGTCCCCCCGGCGCCGCGTCCGATCACCCCGGTGACGCGGTACCGGTCGAAGGCGGCGCTCCAGCCCCCCGGCAGCCCGTCCCCCGAGTGGAGGTGGGCGTCGTCCGGTCGGGTCCGCCCGGCGCGCGTCAGCAGGACGGTGCACTTGGCCTGGAGCTCGGAGAGGGACAGCGGCTTGGTGATGTAGTCCGAGGCGCCCGCGGCGAACCCTGCCAGCAGGTCCTCCTCGCCGGCCCTGCCGGACACCACCAGCACGGGCAGCTCGGGGTGCACGCGGCGGAGCCGCTCCAGGAGCGCGAGCGCGCTGCCGTCAGGCAGGGTCACGTCGGTCACCAGCAGGTCCGGCGGCGAGGCGACGAGCGCGTCGGCCTCCGCCAGGCTGGCGAAGCTCCTGACCCGGTGCCCCCGCTCCTCGAGCACCTCGGTCAACAGGTCGCGCAGGTCGGGCTCGTCCTCGACTACGGCCACTTCGTTGCTCACACCTCCCCCTTCCATCCGTCCCTGCCTTTGCAAGGCGCGTGCCTCGGCCACCGAGGCGCAAGTCGAGCGGCAGGAGGAGGGCGGGGGGTCGAACGGCCTCCGGTGGGAGGGGGTCCGCCGACCCCTGGTCAGGCGGCTCGAGCGGCGCAGTCCAGGTCGCGAAGCAGCGCCTGGGCAGACGGATACCGCTCCCGGGGATCGACTCGAGTCAGCCGGTCGAGGGTCGCGTGCAGCGGCTTGGGGAGCCCTCGCGGGAGCGGGACCTGCCGGTGGGCCATGGCCTCGACCCGCGCCAGCCGGTCGAGGTCGGGGAAGGGGTCCCGTCCGGTGAGCGCGAACCGGACCACCTGTCCCAGCGCGAACAGATCCGCGCGCGCGTCGGGCTGCGCGTGCAGCACCTCGGGCGCCATGTAGCCGGGGCTGCCCAGCATGATGTCGGGCGAGGTCAGGCCGCTGTCGAAGGGCCGCTTGGCCAGCCCGAAGTCGACCAGCACGGGCCGGTCGATCCTGCCGCCGCGCAGCAGGACGTTGAGGGGCTTCACGTCGCGGTGCACCAGGTCGCGGGCGCCGAGGGCGGCGAGCGCTGCGCCCAGGCCGCGCAGCAACGCGAGCGCCCCGGCGGCGCCGCAGGGGCCGCGCTCCAGGGTGCGGTCGAACAGGGTGGGCCCCTCGATCCGCTCCATGGCGCAGAACAGGAGGCCGTCGCGGGCGCTGAGGCCCTCGACCCGCACGACGTGGGGGTCCCGCACCGCCGCCAGGCAGTACCCCTCCCGCAAGAACCGCTGCACGTGCGAGGGGTCACCCTGGGATCGAGCGACCTTGAGCGCGACCTCGCGGCCGGAGACCTCGTCTCGCGCGCCGTACACGGCGCCGAACCCGCCGCGACCCAGCACCTCCCGCACCCGATAGCGCCCCAGGGCCAGGGCCCCGGCGGGGAGGAGCGCGTCGCGGTAGGGGGCGGGCGCGCTCAGGCGCAGGCGCCGCAGCAGGTGGGTGGTCTTGGCGATGAGCAAGGGGGCGGCGGCGTCGATCGACACGACGTCGTCGGCGCCGGCCGCATAGGCTCGCAGCAAGGCCTCCTCCTCGGCCGCGGTGAGGACCAGCACGGCCAGGCGCTCGGGCGACTCGAGCTGTCGCAGCCGCGCCACCAGCTCGAGGCCGCTCCCGTCGGGCAGGGCATCGCCCACGAGCACCAGGACCTCGGGGGGGGCGTCGATCAGCCCCAGCCCGACCTCCAGGTCTTCGTAGCGGGTCACGGCGTGCCCCCGCTCCGACAGGAGGGTCGCGACCCGGCCGGTGCGGCGCGAGTCGCCGCCGACGACGGCGATGTGCCCCGGCGGCAGGTGGCGCCCGGCTGCGCGGCCGGAGCCCGTCAGGGCGTCGGTGATCGCGTTCCACTTCGTGGCGACGGCGTCAGTCATCGAGGTGGCTCGGGCCGCCGGCGCCGTCGAAGAGGGCGCCGAGGGTCAGGGGGCGACTCGAGCGGCGCTCGCGGCCGCCGGGCCGGGTGGGGGGAGCGCTCGGCGGGGGCGTCGTCCCCAGCAGCAGGACGTTGGTCACGGTCTCCATGCGGGCGTCGTCGTAGCGCTGCGCCGCCCGCGCGAGGGTGGGGCGCGGCCGGCGGCGCGGGAAGCCCTCGGTCGGCTGCCGGCTCGCGCGGGCGCTGCGCGGAGCGAGGAGGTGGGCGACGGGCTCGACGAGCAGCTGAGCCCGCGCCAAGTCGCCGCCGTCGAACCACGGGGCGCCGGCGGCCCGCTCGATCCACGCCAGGTGACGGACGCCCTCGCTCGACAGCAGCGGCAGGGCCAGGACGGGCGCGGCGCCCGCGGCGGCTGGGACGGCGCTCAGGGCGGGCTGCTGGTGCTCGAGCACGTGCCGCGCCAGCGACGGCAGCTCGGGGGACAGCTCGTCGTCGAGCTCGGAGGGGTCGCCCCGCCGGGCCACGGCGAGCAGCTCCCCCTCGTCGCTCCACAGCGACGCCGTCGCCGCGTCCAACAGCCGCGCGGTCGCGCGCAGCACCGCCTCGGCCGCCTCCCGCGGCCCCTCGGCGGTTGCCAGCGCCAGGCACGAGGCGCGGAGCGCCTCCACCAGGCCGCCTGATCGATGCAGGTCTTCGAACGCCGCCGACTCCACAGGCACCTCCCGTCCTGGCGGGGCGTCCGCAAGGGACGGGCCACGGCGTAAGCGACACGAGGACCAGGCGAGGGAGGAGTCGCGGGACCCCCGGCGGCAGGACCCCGGGCTACTCCCTCACCGCTCGCAGGTCCCACAGCTCGAAGGTCCCGCTGCGGCTGCCGGCGAGGACGAACCTCCCATCGGGGGTCACGTCGAGGCCCTCCAGCCGGTGCGCTCGATCGAGGGCGTGGAACAGCTCGCGGCCGCTGGCTGCGTGCCACACGCGCAGCTCGCTGGCGTAGTCGTGCTCCCGCCGGTCGCTGGAGATCGACACCAGCCAGCCGCGGCTCGCCGCGCAGCGGACCTCGCGGACGACCCCCCGGTGGGCGGCGTCGGGGGCGACGGCGGAGGTCGGCAGGTCGGGGGCGCTCAGGGCGCGCTGCTCCCCGGTGGCGATGTCGACGAGCACCAGGCGGTAGCCGTCCCGCCCCATGGCGACCCACGTGGAGCCGGGGAGGGGCGCGGTGGCCTTGACCTGCCCGAAGGCGGGGAGGCGGGCGAACTGCTCGCCGCTGTCGAGCAGCCACACCAGCGCCGCGTTGTCGTGGGCCCGCCCCACCTCTCGATCGAGCGTGTCCCCGTGCCCCGACACCAGGTAGCGGCCGTCGCCGCTGAAGGCGAGGTCGCGCACGGTGCTGCGGAACGGGCCCAGCCGCTCGACCTCTTCGCCGCTCGGCCAGCGCAGGAGCACCACCTCGGGGATGTCGCCGCCCACCGCCAGCAGCTCCTCGCTCGGGTCGATGGCGATGTCGGTGAGGTGCGAGCGATAGTCCGGCCGCTCGAACGCGCCGGCGAGCGAGATGCGGGCGATCTCCTCCAGGGGCCCGTCGGGGAGCGTGAGCGCCAGCACCCGGTCGCCGCCCAGCAGCACCACCCGCCGTCCGCCCTCGAGGACCACCGCATCGAAGGCGCCGGTCCGGAGCGGCCACCGCTGGAGGGAGACGCCCGTGGTGAGGTCCCACAGCACCAGGTGCTTGCCGCCGAACGAGATCGCCCGGGTCCCGGCGGGGTCGACGAAGCGCAGGTCGCTCAGGTAGCCCGGGTGTTGGAAGGTGCGCGCCGGGACCGTCAGGAGCGCCTCGCCCTCCAGGCGCTCGAGCTCGGAGAGGCCGGGGTGGTCGGGGTATCGCTCGCGCCAGCGCGCGGCCTGGTCGAGGCGCTCCCGGCCGGGAGGCAAAGCGGCGATCGCCCGCAGGGCGCGCTCTCCACCGCGGCGCTGGGCGCCCGCCTCGCGCTCCTCGAGCGTGGCCCGCGGCGGGGAGGTCCCCGCAGGTCCCGCCGCGTCGCGGTCGGCGTCGAGGGCGCCGCGAGGGAGCAAGGCCGCCGCCACCGCCACGGTGATCGTCGCCACGGTCACCGCGGCCGCGCCGCCCAGGATCAGCGCCCGGCGCCGCTGCGCGCGACGGCTGATCCCGGGCGCGGCCCGCAGCTCGCGCAGGGCCGCCGCCAGCTCGCCGGCGTCGGCGAAGCGACGCGCCGGGTCGAGCGCCAGGGCCTGGCGGGCGACGGCGTCGAGCGCCAGCGGCAGGCCCGGGTCGCGGCTGCTGGGCGCCGGGCGGGGACGCTCCAGCAGCTCCGCCGCCACCGCCACGGCCGAGTCCTCGGCCTCCACGGCCGGGCAGCCGGTCACCAGCTCGAACAGGATCAGCCCCAGGGCGAACACGTCGGTGCGGGCCGTGATCCCCTGCGCGCCGCGCAGCTGCTCGGGCGCCATGTAGCGCAGCGTGCCGAGGGTGGCGCCGGTCTTGGTCAGCCGGTCGTCCCGGTCGGGGGCCACGGCCAGCCCGAGGTCGAGGACCACCGCCCGTCCCTCGGGGGTCAAGACCACGTTCTGGGGCTTGAGGTCACGGTGAAGGATCCCGGCGGCGTGGAGGGCGGCGACGCCGTCGGCGGCGCCGATCGCCACCTCCAGGGCCCGGTCCAGGGGCAGCCGGCCGCGACGCATCACCTCGTCGAGGGGGGCGCCGTCCACCTTCTCCATGACGAACCAGGGCAGGCCCGCCGTCTGGCCCACCTCGTGGACCCGGACGACGTTGGGGTGGCTCACGCTGGCGAGGTGCGCGGCCTCACGCTCGAAGCGGGCCAGCCGCCGGGGGTCGCCGGGCCGGTGGAGCACCTTGAGGGCTCGCTGCGCGCCCAGCGTCTGGTGGCGCACCAGATACACGGCCCCCATGCCGCCGCGGCCGAGCTCCGCCTCGACGACGTACTCGCCGAACACCCGGCCCGGCGCGGGGCCTCCAGTCGCGGGGCCCGGTCCGATCACGACCCGCCTCCCTGCTCCAGCGCGTGGATCCGCTCCGGCAGCGCGTCGTGGAAGGCGGTCTCCACCGCCCGCAGCGACGACTCGGGCTGGCTCTCGGTGTAGGTGAGGGCGTCGCGCACCGCCTCCTCGTGGCGCCCCAGGTCGCGCAGCGTGCGGGCGCGGGCCAGGAACAGCACGTTGAGCGCGGGGACCAGCTCGAGCGCGGCCTCGATGTCGAGGAGCGACGCGTCGAGCTCGCCTCGATGCCGCAGCATGCGGCCGCGCGCCGCCAGGACCTCCGCCTTGGCGAAGCCCTCGAGGCGCGGCACCAGGTCGCTGGCCAGCTCGATCACCTCGACCTTCTCGGCCGCGCGCTCGGTAGGGAGGGTGGAGTCCACGAGGTCCGCCAGCAGCGTACACAGCTCTGCCTGCAGGCGCAGCCGCCGGCGCGGGTCCCGCTCGAGGTCGACGGCGCGGCGGAGGGCCGGCAGGAGGCGGCGCTGCTGCGCCGCCCGGGGGAACTGCTTGATCTGGGCCGCCACCGCTCGCTGCACCTCCAGGTCGTGCGGCGCGCCTGAGGCACCAGCCCGAGCTGCTGCGCCAGCCGTCCGTACGCGATCTGCTGCTCCGTGCCGAGCTGCCGCACCCCCTCACGCTACCCGCGCCGTCTGCCAGCCGCCAAGGCGTCAGCGGCGAGGTCCGGCTACGGCCGGAGGGGCTCGGGGCTGCGCGCGGCGAGGCGCCGCCGCTCCAGCTCCTCGACCGCCTCCTGGAGGGCGGCGGGCGCCTCGGGGTCGTCGGACGCGAGCCCCCGCGCGATCCGAGCCGCCCGGGCCGAGTCCTCGCGGCGTGGACCCTTGGCTTCGGCGGGAACGAACAGCCCCTCGCCGGGGAGCAGGAACCTGTCCCGCGCCTCCTCCAGGCTGCGGATCGCTCGCCCCCGGTGACCATCCTCGAGCTGAAGGAGCGCCGCGCGCACCCACCAGCCGACGTAGTTGGGCCGACCCTCGAGCAGTCGCTCCGCTGCCCTGCGCACGTCCGCCCGCCGGCCCCGCGGCCGACCCAGCTCCCACACCAGGAGCACGCTGCGGTCCACGTCTGGGTTCGTCAGGAGCGTCGTGTCGAGGTGCTTCAGCGCGGCGTCGATCGCCTCGTCTGCCCGGCCGAGGTCGCGCAGGATCATGGCGCGCACGAAGTGGGGGCGCTCTCCCTCGACGGAGAGCGCCAGGGCCTCATCGATGTCGGCCAGGGCCCCGGCGGGGTCGCCCAGCAGCCGCAGGCACTTGGCCCGGGCCTCGGGGGCCAGGCTGCGCTCGATCCCCGGCCCCAACCGCGGCAGCAGGTGCGCCACCAGCTGCACCGCCTCCTCCGCCTCGGCGCG
>JAWLGW010000136.1:0-10165 GCA_041690735.1 Planctomycetota bacterium | reverse complement strand
GGGCCGGCGTCGTCGGGGCCGGGGTCGCGGCCGCGACCGCGATCGCGACCGCCCCGATCGCGGCCGCGCGGAGCGCGACGTCGACGAGACCCAGGACGAGGAGGACGAGGACTCCTACGGGTTCAACGCCGACGAGCACAAGGACATCGAGAGCATGACCGAGATCATCACCGGCGCGCTCAAGGTGGTCCCGACCAGCGGTCGTCGTCGCCGCAGCAAGGGCGGCCGGGCGGAGCGGGGCGACCCCCTCCACTACTTCGACTCGAACCTCGAGGACGAGAAGGCCGCGGACGCGGACGAGGACGAGGACGAGGGCGAGGGCGAGGGCGAGCCCGAGGAGGGCAAGAAGCGCCGCCGTCGCCGGCGCCGCCGTCGCGGCGGGCGCGGTGGTGACGACGCCGGCGCCGAGCGCGACGGCGACGAGGCCGAGGTCGACGAGGACGAGGACGTCTCCACCGAGGAGGAGGCGGTCGCGCCCGAGCCCAGGCGGCCCGCGCGTCGCAAGGCGGCGGAGGCCGAGCAGCCGGCGGCGGAGCGGGCCGAGGCGCCTGCTCCCCCCGAGCCGAAGAAGCAGCCCGAGCCCGAGGCGGTGCGCACCAGCGCCGCCGCGCCCGCGGAGCCCGACGACTTCGCGGCCGGCCTGATCGACGAGTAGCCACGCCCGGGGGGGCGGCCCGGCCGCCCCCCCGGGTTTCCATCGTTCCCCCCGACTTCATCCTTGACGGCCTGCAGGGGCGTACTTACATTCTCCCGCTTTCCCGGCCCCCACCCTGGCCGGACGACCTAACGAGTCACGAGCGATCATCCATGAAGACCTACATGGCCAAGACCGTGGACCGAGCCAACTGCAAGTGGTACGTCGTGGACGCGACGGACCAGACGCTCGGCCGCCTGTCGGCGAAGCTGGCCAAGGTGCTGCAGGGCAAGCACAAGCCCGAGTACACCCCCCACATCGACATGGGCGACTTCGTGGTCGTGATCAACGCCGACAAGGTTCGGCTGACCGGCCGCAAGCGCGACCAGAAGGCCTACCCCTACTACACCGGCTGGCGCAGCGGGTACAAGAAGGTGCCCTTCGTGGCGATGCAGGCCCGGCATCCGGGCCGGTCGATCTCGCTGGCGGTCAAGCGGATGCTGCCCAAGTCGAAGCTGGGACGGAACATGCTGTCCAAGCTCAAGGCCTACGGCGGCCCCGACCACCCGCACGCTGCGCAGAAGCCCTCCCCCCTGGACCTGACGAAGATCTGAGCCTGAGGCCCCATACGTGAGCGACCAGACCGAAACTGCCCCGCTGTTCCACCTCGGCACCGGCCGCCGCAAGCGGGCCGTGGCCCGGGTGCGGCTCAAGCCCAACGGCAGCGGCCAGATCATGGCCAACAAGCGCCCCTTCGACGAGTACTTCCAGCGCGAGCAGGACCGGATCCACGTCCTCTCGCCGCTGCACCTCACGGGCGCCCTCAAGAAGTACGACGTGTTCCTCACGGTCCACGGCGGCGGCATGCACGGCCAGGCGGGCGCCGCTCGGCTGGGCATCGCCCGCGCGCTGGCCAAGGCCGAGGAGCAGTACTTCCAGCCCCTCAAGGACGGCGGCTACCTGACCCGCGACGCGCGGCAGGTCGAGCGTAAGAAGCCTGGCAAGAAGGGCGCTCGCGCCTCGTTCCAGTTCTCCAAGCGCTAGCGCGGGTCGGCTGGAGCAGGTCGCAGGGGCGGCGCGAGCCGCCCAGCGCCGGCGAGCGGGACGGGCCCCAGGGCCCGTCCCGTGGCGTGTACGACGCCGTGCGTTATCGCTGCAATCGCAAGCGGTTAGCACCTCGCACCCACTCCGTGCTTGGGCTATGATGCCGTCCTTCCCCCGACGTCGCGCGCGAAAGGGCGTCCCCATGGACAAGCTCCTCCTCACTGGCTTCGGTCCCTTCGGTTCGCATGCAGTCAACGTGACCGAAGAGGCGGTCGGCGGCCTGGAGGGCCAGTCGCTCGCCGGCTTCACCGCGGTGACCCGGGTCCTCCCGGTGCAGTTCGATCGAGCGGTCGCGGCGCTGGAAGAGGCCTTCGAGAGCGAGCGGCCGGCGGCTGTGATCGCCGCCGGGATCCACGACGGCCCCGACTATCGCGTCGAGGTCGCCGCCAAGAACGAGCGCCACTACACGATCCCCGACGTCGACGGGGTCACCGTCGAGGGAGCGCGGGTCGAGGACGGCGCGCCCCCCATGGTCTTCGCGACGCTGCCGGTCGGCGCGATCAAGGCCGCCATCGAGGCCGAGGGGCTCCCCGTGCACCTCTCGGAGGACGCCGGCCGCTACCTGTGCAACGCGGTCTTCTTCTGGGCCGCCCGCCGCCCCGTGCCGGGCGGGTTCATTCACGTGCCCGCCTCTGCGCCCGCCGACGAGGTGCGGCGCGTCCTCGCCGCCGCCGCGCGGGTCACGGCGGAGCGGCTGGCCACCCAGCGAGTGGAAGCGACCGCCTAGGGCGGTCCGTTCTTCTTGGCAAGTCACCGCTCATCGCGAGAACGCCGGCGCCGCGCCCTCGAGCGCGAGGTCGTACGGCGGCAGCGTGGCCCCCTCCGCCTGCTGGTCGAGCCCTGGCTGGAGCTCGCCCGGCTGCTCCTCGAGGAGGGCGAGCAGATCGAGGGCTGGCTACAGCTCGACGACCTGGCGCAGCATCTCGAGCGGCGCGAGGAGCCGGAGGCCCCGGCGGCGCTGGTGCGGGTCTTCGTGGCGCGGATCCGCCTGCGCGAGCAGGACGGCGACGAATACGAGGCGGCCTTCGGCGACATCGAGCGCGCGCTCACCGTCCTCCGTCAGCCCCTGCCGCAGACCACCGACCTGGCCGAGCTCGAGGTCGAGGTGTGGGTGCACCTCGGCCGGCTGCTGCTGCTGTCGCGCCAGGAGAACGCCGCCGAGGCGCTCCGCCACGCGCGGGACATGGCCGCTCGCGTGGACACCCCACGGGCCCACCAGCTCGAGCTGCAGGCCCACCGGGAGCTGGCGGTGGCCCTCGCGCACGAGGGGATCGACCTCGGCCTGCGCGAGCTCGGCCGCGCCGAGCGGCGCGCCGCGGACCGGCCCCTCCCGCAGGTGGAGCTCGACCGGCTCCGCGCCACGCGCGCCGAGATGCTCGCCAACGCGGGACGCGTCACCGAGGCGCTCCGGCTGCTGGAGAACGCGGACGGGGGCGAGCCGCCGGTGTGGGCCCTCGCGCAGCGCGCCACGATCCACGACCTGGCCGGCGACGCCGAGGCGGGGCGGCAGGCCGGGGCTCAGCTCGTCGAGCGCCTGCAGCAGGACCGCGACCCACGCGACCTCGCCACGACCGTGGGGCTGGTCGAGGCGCTGGTCGCGCAGGCGCGGCGGTTCGAGACCGCCGAGGAGCGGGCCGGCGCCGCGGGGCGCGCGCTGCGCCTCCTCGACGAGCACCCGGCGCTGCCGCGGCGCGGCCTGCGCCTGCTGGCCAAGGCGCAGGAGCTGCTGGCCACCACCCTGCGCGAGCCCGACGAGACGCACGCCCTGCTGCTCGAGCGCCTCCACTTACTGGAGGCGATCGCGCGCGACTCTCCGGCTACCCGCGACCGGGTGGAGCTGGTGCGGGCCTACCTGCAGCTGGGAGACGGGCTGCTCAACGGGGGGGAGCCGCGTGAGGCGCGCCAGCTGTACCACTGGGCGATCGGCGAGCTGCGCCGCTGGCCGCCCGAGCATCCCTTCGTGCAGGACGTGCTGCCGCTGGGGCTGAGCGCCCTGGCGCACGCCCTGGGCGCCGACGAGCTGTGGCTGTCTGCCCGCCGCGCCAGCGACGAGGCGCGCCAGCTGGTGACCCGCCGCACGGCGCCCGAGGCGCTCCGCCAGCTGACCGACGTCCTCTCGTTCCGCGCCGTGTCCTGCGTCAACGCAGGGGACCCCGAGGAGGCCGCCAAGGGCCTCAAGCGCGACGTGGCCATGCTGCTGGGGATCGCCCTCCGCGAGCGCGACGACGAGGCGGCCGACCTGCTGGACACGGTGATCGAGCTGTACCTGCTGCGGGCCGAGGTGCTGGTCGATCACCTCGACCAGGTGGACGAGGCGCTGCAGTGCTACGACCAGGCGCTCAAGCTGCGGGGCCTGGTCGAGGAGCCGCCCCCCTCGGCCGTGGGCACGCTGCTCGGCGCCAAGGGCGCGGTCCTCAACGACGTGGGCCGCTACGACGAGGCCTTCCCCGTGCTCCGCCGCTCGCTGGAGGCGTTCGAGCAGAGCGAGCCGCTCGACGCCTGCGACCTGGCGCTCACCCGCGTGCAGCTCGCCTCCAGCCTGTCGGGGTTGGGCAAGCCGCGGGAGGCGCTCGACGAGATCGGCCTCGCCGGACAGCTCCTCGACGACCTCGAGGCCGAGGAGCCCGACCCCGAGGACCCGCGCCCGCGCGCGATCCGCAGCTCGCTCCACATGGAGCGGGGCGAGGCCTTGCGGCACGTGGGCCACCCCCTGCTGGCGGTGGACGAGCTCACCCGCACCGTCGAGCTGTGCCGCCGGATCCTCGACGAGGAGGAGGACGAGGCCTACGAGGCGGAGCTCCGCCTGCCGGAGGCGCTCATGCGCCGGGCGCGCTGCTTCCTGGAGGCGGGCACCGACCACGCCCCGGAGGCCGCGCGGGACCTCGACGAGGCGCAGCAGCGCTTCACCGCCCTGCTGGCGGAGGAGGACCGCCCCGGCCACCGGCGACGGCTGGACGAGCTGCGGACGTTGCGAGAGCGGCTGGCGAGCGGGTGAGGCGCGCGACAGGCGGGAGGCGCGCGAGACGTCGCGCTCGAGCCAGCCGCGGCGAGGACCGACGAGAGTGCTGGAGGCGTCTCCCTCACTCCCAGCTCGGCTCTGTCCTCAGCGCCTCGCGCAGCGCCAGCACGACGGTCACCGGCACCATGACCGGCAGCAGGGCCGCGTCGACCGCCAGGGTGAGCGGCGTCGCCAGCCCCGCAACCGCCACCGGCCAGCTCTCGCCCGCCCGCCCCAGGCGCCGGTCGGGGAGCCAGGCGATCCGCCGGAACGAGGCGCCGTCGTGGAGCAGCACCCGCCCGCCGCGATCGACCGCCACCTCGGCCGGGTCGCCGGGGGCGGCCGCGACCCGCAGGGGGCGCCCCGACTCCGCTGGCGCGTCGAGGGGCCACGGCTCACGGTCCACCTCCACGGCGAGGTCCCGCTGCCCGTCCTCCTCCTCCCAGGGGAGGCGGAAGCGGCGGGTCGTGCGGTCGCTGTACAGCACCTCGAGCCGGAGGCCCTCGCGCTCCTCCAGGGCCCGCAGCACGACCTCCGGCTCGGCGGTGAAGGGCTCCTGCCCGCCCCGCAGCGCCCACTGCCACACGCCGCCCGTCAGCGCGCAGCCGGAGAGGCAGGGGATCAGGAGCACGAGCAGGCGAAGGGCCACACTCGACTGTAGTGCAGCGGCGCAGAACCCGCCGCCGTTCGCGCTTCGCCCGCTCGGCGGCGAGGCCTCGATGCTTTCAGGTCCAGCGGTTACGCTCCCCCTCCCTTAGGGGAGAGGAGGTGGCATGTCCGACGACGTGAGTCCGGCCAAGCCGCGGGGCAACCCCGCCTGGCTGGCGGCGGTGATCGCGCTCGCGATCCTGGCCGTGCCCGGCTACGGCATCTTCAACTGGTTCTTCTGCCGGATCGAGGTCCCGCCCGAGACGATCGCGGTGCTGATCGCCAAGACGGGCGACGACCTGCCCTCGGGCGACGTCATCGCAAACGAGGGCCAGAAGGGGATCCGCCTGGAGGTCCTCAAGCCGGGGCGGCACTTCCGGAACCCCCTGTTCTGGGACTGGGAGTTCCACCGCTGGATCGACATCCCCAAGGGGAAGGTCGGCGCCCTCACCCGCCTGTACGGCAACAACCCGCCCGACGTGGAGCGGAGCCTCCTGGTGCCTCACGCGCCCGGGAGCGAGCCCATGAAGGGCCTGGTGGAGGAGATCCTCAAGCCCGGGCAGTACCCGCTCAACCCCTACGCCTACCGCGTCGACATCTACCCCGCCGTTCAGATCGAGGCGGGCTTCGCGGGCGTCGCCTGCAACATGGTCGGCAGCAAGCCCAAGACGGGGAACACCTACCTGGTGGAGGAGGGCGAGCGCGGCATCCAGAAGAAGGTCCTGCGCCAGGGCGCCCACTACCTCAACCCCTACGCGGTGCGCGTGTTCCTGGTCGACGTGCGCAACCAGCGCCTCGAGTTCGCGACCGAGGAGGGGAAGAAGGGCAAGAACAAGGAAGACCTCGACTCGCTCCACTTCCCCTCCAGCGACGGCTTCGAGATCGACGTCCACCTCACCGTGGAGTGGTCGATCGACGAGGCGCGCGCCCCCGAGGTGTTCGTGCGCATCGGCTCGGGCAGCTCCAAGACGCTGCTGCAGGAGGTGCTGGAGAAGACGCTGATCCCGGCCGTCCGCGGCATCGCGCGCATCGAGGGCTCGAAGTACGCCGCGGCCAACTACATCTCCGGCGAGTCGCGCACGACCTTCCAGACCTCGATCCACGACGAGCTCAAGCGGGTGTGCGCCAAGCAGGGCATCCAGATCCACAGCGTGCTGGTCAACGACATCGTCCCCCCCGACGCGATCGCCGAGCCGATCCGCGACCGGCAGGTGGCCCGCGAGGAGCTGTCGCGTAACGCGGTCCAGCTCAAGCAGGCCAAGGCCGAGCAGAGCCTGGCCCGCGAGACCATGCTGGTCGAGCAGGAGAAGGCGCGGGTGCTCGCCGAGACCGAGCAGCGCAAGCGGGTGATCGCCATCACGAACGACCAGCGGGTGGCGCTGATCCAGCAGGAGAAGCTGCTCTCCGTCGCCACCGCCGACCTGGCGGCCGCCAAGCTGCAGGCCGAGGCGATCCTGGCCCGCGGACGGGCCCAGGCCGCCGTGATCGTGGCCAACAACAAGGCCGAGGCCGAGGCGCTGCGCGCCAGCGTGACCGCCTTCAAGACTCCGGCCGGGTTCGCGGCCTACTCGTTCGCCCAGCGCATGGCCCCGGCCGTCGGCACCGTGTTCGCCGACCCCGAGGGGCCGTTCGGGCAGCTGTTCAAGGACCTGCTGGACCGCGGGGGGAGGAAGTAGCCATGAGCCAGGACCTGGTGACGCGCATCAAGCGCCTGGCCGCCGCCGTCGGCGTCCTGAGCCTGTTCGGCCTGATCGTGCTGGTCAGCGCCTGGAACATGGTGTTCCACTACGTGGAGCCCGACGAGCTCCTGGTGGTGATCTCCAAGACCGGCGACGAGCTCGCGCAGGGCGAGCTGCTGGCCAAGCCCGGCCAGAAGGGTCCGCTCGAGGACGTGCTGGGCGAGGGGCGCCACTTCATTACCCCCGTGCTGTACGAGGTGGAGAGCTACAAGCTCGCCGACCTCAACATGGTGATCGCGCCCTTCAAGATCGGGGTGGTCAAGGCCAAGGTGGGTAAGCCCCTCCCGGCGGACCGGATCCTGGCCGACGAGGGGGAGCGGGGCATTCGCCGCACGGTGCTCCCGCCGGGCCGCCACCGGCTCAACCCGCGCGCCTACGAGGTCGAGATCCGGGACGCGACCCTGATCAAGCCTGGCTACGTCGGCTTCGTGACCCGGCTGGTGGGCGACGAGCCCAAGGGGAAGTACTCCGGCCCGGGTGAGAAGGGCATCCTGGAGGAGGTGCTGCAGCCGGGGCTGTACTACCTCAACCCCTACGAGTACTCGGTGCGCGAGGTAGAGATCGGCGTCAACCAGATCTCGTTCCTCGATCGGGAGCAGATCAGCTTCCCCTCCGCCGACGCCTTCGCGATCCGCCTCGACGCCACGGTGGAGTGGGAGCTCGAGCCGGGCAAGGTGCCGCCCGTGATCGACGAGTTCGGCGCCCGCTCCGAGATCGAGCAGAAGGTCCTGATCGCGCAGTCGCGCTCGATCGGGCGTCTGGAGGGCTCGCGGTACGGCGCCAAGGACTTCCTGCTGGGCGAGGGGCGCGAGAAGATCCAGACCGCGTTCACCACCAAGCTGGAGGAGAAGTGCCGCGAGAAGTACATCGAGGTCCACTCGGCGTACATCCGCCACATCTCGATCCCCCAGAACCTGCTGGAGCCGATCCGACAGGCGGTCGTGGCCCAGGAGATGGAGCAGACCGCCAAGGTCCAGGAGCTGACTCGCAAGAGCGCGGCCGACCTCGAGCGCGAGCAGCAGCTGATCGAGCAGCGCCGGCAGGAGGTCCGGTTCGAGACCCAGGCCCTGATCGAGCAGATCAAGGCCGAGGCCGAGCGGGAGGTGGGGCAGATCGAGGCCGAGACCCGCCGCCTGGTGGCGGAGAAGCAGCAGGAGATCGCCAAGCTCGAGGCCCAGCGGACCGAGCTCCTCGGCACCGCCCAGGCCCAGGTCAAGCAGCTCCTGGGCGAGGCGGAGGCCTCCCGGTTCGCCCTCAAGGTGGCCGCCTTCGGCGGCGACTCGGACGCCTTCGCCCGGTTCGCCTTCGCCGAGTCCCTGCCCCCGCAGCTGCGGATCCACCTGGTCCAGACCGGCGAGGGCACCTTCTGGACCGACCTGCAGGGGCGCGGCGACGCCCTGTGGGGCAAGCTGCTCGAGGACGGTAAGGCCAAGGAGCCGGCCCGCCCGGCTGCCCGCGGCCGCTGAGGGCTGCTGAGTCGCCGCCGGCCGTCGAGCAGCGCTCGGCGGCCGGCCGTTTTTTTAGGCGACGAGACGCCGATGGCACGCTACCCTAAGTCGAATGTCCTCCAAGCGTAAGAAGACCGCCGCCGGCGGCACCACCACCCCCGTCAAGCGACTCTCGCGCGAGGCCCTGGAGCTGGTCGCGCGTCGCTTCAGGACCCTGGCCGACCCCACCCGCCTGCAGCTGGTGAACGAGCTCATGGGCGTGGAGGAGTTGACCGTCCAGGACCTGTGCGAGCGGGTCGGGACCAGCCAGGCCAACGCCAGCAAGCACCTGCGCCTGCTCCTCGACGAGGGCGTGCTCGCCCGGCGCAAGGAGGGGCTGTACGCCTATTACTCCCTGGCGGACGAGTCGACGCACGCCCTGTGCGAGCTCGTGTGCCACGCCCTGGCAGACCGCTTCGAGAGGGCGCACGAGGAGTTCGCGGTCGCGCCGCGCAGCCGTCGCCGCAGCTAGCCCTTCGTCTTCCCGCTCGCCTTGGCGGCCCGCTTGGCGCCTCGGGCCTTGCCCTTCGCCTCGGGCCCGTCGCCCTTCTTGCGCCGCTTCCCGTCCTTCTTCTTGGCGTCCTTCGCGGGCGCCTCGGGCTTCGCGCGCCCCTTCTTGGGCGCGGCGCCCTTCTCCTTCCCCTCCTCCTTGCGGGCCTGCTTGTCGAACGCCTTGTCGCACTTGGCGGCCAGCACGAAGTCGCCCTCGCTCAGCCCGTCGATCGCGTGGGTCCAGATCTCCAGCCGCACCCGGCCCCAGGCCAGGTGGACGTCGGGGTGGTGCGCGTTCTTCTCCGCCACCTTGCCCACCCGGTTGACGAACCGGAGCGCGCCCGAGAAGTCGCGGAAGGGGTAGGTCTTGCTCAGGTGACCGCCCTCGATCGACCAGCCGCTCAGGTGGGCCAGGAACGCCTCCGCCTCGCTGCTGCTCAGGGGCGGCACGCCGCCCTCGCACGGAACACACTTGCGCGCGCTCAGATCGATCTGCTCCCCCACCGCTGTCCCTCCTGCTCGCCTACGCTCGCCGCGACTCCTGAGCCAGCAGCTCCACGAAGCGCTCGCCGGTCAGGAATCGGCACTTGACCGTGGCGAACTGCAGCTTGCAGTCGTCCTCGAGGGGCGTCGGCACCTTCGGCGGCAGCCGCTCCCCCGCGATCGAGGTGCCGTTGCTGGAGTCGGCGTCCTGCAGGTGCCAGCGGCCGTCTCGCTGCACGAAGAAGCCGTGGAACTTCGACACGTTCGGCACGTCGAGGACCACGTCGTTGTTGGCCGCTCGCCCCACCGTGATCATCATGGCGAAGGCGTTGCTGCCAGCCTGCTTGGCGACCTGGTGGGCGGTCAGGTCCAGGGTGTCGAGCGCCAGCTGCGAGGCCGGCCCCAGGCGGATCGTCTGAAAGCTCAGCGCGTCCGCCGAGGCTTCGGGGGCCTGCGTCTGCAGCACCAGCAGGAAGGGCCCCGGGTGCGCGCCCAAGAAGGCTGCGTCCCCGCCGACTTGCTGCCAGGCCTCGACCCACTCCCGCACCTTACGCGCCATGCCGCTAGCCTACTCGACGGG
>JAWLGW010000135.1:4113-10166 GCA_041690735.1 Planctomycetota bacterium | reverse complement strand
GACTCGAGCTCGAGCCCGACCGAGGGCTGCGAGTCGAGGTGCACCAGCTGGTGACCGACCCGGATCGTGATCCGGCCGGGGTACTTGGGCTCCTCGAAAGCCTCGGTGACGGGCGCGAGGTCGAGCGAGCAGCGGGTGACGCCGTCGCCGTCGATCAGGATCGCCATGAAGCGCTGGGTGGCGCCCTCGATGCTCACGCGCAGCTTGGCGCCGCTCTTGTCCTCGACGGCGAACCGGGCGTCGCGGCCAGCGGCCTCGATGCTCGTCGCGCCGAGGAGGCGCGCGAGCCGTCGTATCGTGTCTTCCATGGAAAAGGTCCTCCGAGGCTGGGGGGCGGAGACCGCCCCGAGAGCCGGAATTGTCGGCCGCCACCGCGGTCGCGACAAGGGGACGGACCTGGCCCCCGATGACCTGGATCAAACCGCAGCCCCGAGGTATCGCGCCCTCGCTCCGTCGGTTATTCATGGAGGCAGTCGGGCGCGTAGCTCAGCTGGTAGAGCGCCAGGTTTACACCCTGGGTCCGTCGGGGGTTCGAGTCCCTCCGCGCCCATGCCCGCGCCGGGCCAGGATCACCGCCGCCTGGTCCGGGTAGTGGTAGGCGAAGCAGGTCGGGCACAGCCCGTGGGAGACTCCCACGGGAGGGTGCGCCACGAAGTCGGGCACCCAGTCCCACGCCTCCAGGCCGTCCGTGGCCTCCGCCGCCCGGCGCGTGGCCCGGCAGTGCGAGCACATGACGATCACCCCGTCGGCGCGCCGGTAGCGTCGCCGCTCCGGCGCCGCGCCGCCGGCCCGCGGCGCCTCGGCCAGCAGCTGGTGGATCGTGACGAAGCCGCGCTCCAGCGGCTGGACCTCCATGCGGAAGCGGCGCTCGACGGCGGCGCTGTCGCAGTCGTACTCGTGGAACACGCTCCGCCCCGAGGTCCGGGCGCGCTCGAACAGCGCCCGATAGAAGGGGCGCAGGACCTCGGGCGTGACGTCGAGCACGCCGGGCGCGCCGCTCCAGTAGGGGTCGGGCGGGCCGCCGTTGGCCGCCGCGAAGGCGCGCCAGGCGCGGTTGCACCACGTCACCCGCAGCTCGGCGTCGAGCACCCCCACCGCGCTCTCGAGCGAGTCGTACAGGTCGAGCTGGAGTGCGTCGAGGCCGGCGAAGGACGTCATGGTTCCGGTGAGCTCTCGCGAGCACGCTCCTCAGCGTACCTCCAGGACGCAGGGGGCATGCCCGCGGGATCCGGCCGCCTGGTGCTGCAGGCGCTCAGCTCCGCTCGTCGCTCTCCTCGAGCAGCCGGGGCACGTTCCAGGAGCCCGAGCTCATGTCGAAGAAGCCCATGGCCTCGGCGACCTCGGCGTCGGCCACCTCCGCCAGCTCCTCCTCGTCGAGCGCGTCCCCGAGCTCGGGGTCCTCGGCGTCGCTGAGCATGGCCGCCAGCGTCCCCTTGTCGAACCGCGCCGTCTGCTCGAAGTGCTCCAGCACCTCCTCGAGCTCGGGATCGGCGGCTTCCTCCGCGTCGTCCCCGGCGTCCTCCAGGTCCTCGTCCGCCAGCGCCTCCGCCTCCTGGGCGAGGGTGGCCGCCTCGTCGCTGGCGTCGTCCTCCTCGACCACGCCCTCGGCGTCCTCCTCGTCGGAGTCCTCCAGCTCCTCCTCCTCCTCGTCCTCGTCGTCGGGGTCCTCCTCCTCGTCGGAGTCCTCCAGCTCGTCCGCGTCGTCCAGCTCGTCCGCGTCGCCGCCGGCCTCTGCCCCCACCACGATCGCCTCGTCGGCGTCCTGCAGGCTGTCGTCCAGGAGGTCCTCGGGCTCGTCGTCGAACCGCACCCCCGCCGCCACGGCGTTGACGATCCAGGCGCTGAAGGCGTCCAGCTCCTCGCGCTTGCTCCGGACCACGAAGTCGATCAGCCCGGCCTCGGCGAACCGCGCCGTGCCGGGCGGGACCAGCACCTCGTCGGGCGCCGCGTCGAGCACCGCCCGCACCAGGCGCAGGAAGTTGTCGAGGGTGTGCTCGCCGCGCTCCGCGAGCCCGGCGTAGATCCCCGGCGCGTCCGAGCTGAGCCGGTACAGGGTCTCGTCCACCAGCAGGTCCGCGCCCAGGCGCAGGCGGCGGCGTTCGCGCTGCTCCAGCTCGCCCACCGCCCCGGCCAGCCGCTGCACGTCGGCCGGCAGGGTGGCCCCGATCGGCCCCCAGCCGAGCGTCTCGCGCTCGCCGCTGCCGGCCTCGCTCAGCAGCCCGTGCACGTGGAAGGCGCGCACCAGGCTCCACGGGAACACCTTGGCCGGGCGGAGCCGCACGGCCAGCTCCAGGCCGTCGGGCCGGACGACCAGCGCGCCCAGCCGGCGGGGGCGGGGGGCGGCGAGGAACCGCGCCTCGGCCACCGTGAACGAGCCCAGGCCCAGGGCCGCCAGCCCCCGCGCGATCTGCTTGGCGTACCGCGGCGGCACGGCCCGCACCACGATCCCGCCGCCATAGCGCACGCGCAGCTTGGCGTCCGCCACCGGCTCGCCGAGGACCGTGGCCACCACCCGCGCCACCGGCGTGCAGCGGGTGGACAGGACCTCCGGATCGTCGAGCAAAACGCTGAAGCGCGGCTTCACGCGGTCCCCCCCGCCGCGACGAGTCTACTGATCCGGCGGAGCGCGTGCTAGCGCAGCGGGGGCTGTGAAGCCCGTGCCCGGCGGTGAGGCAAGGGCAGGAGGCTTCAACGCCCCGCGATCAGCTCCAGATAGACCATGACGTAGATGTCGTAGATCGCGTGGGTGTACACCGCCACCGCGAACCCGCGCAGGCAGAACAGCCCGCAGAACAGCGCCCCCGCCAGGAAGCGATACACGAAGCTGTGCAGGGCGAACGACTCGCTCGGCCCCACGTAGTGGGCGAGGGAGAACAGGAGCGAGGAGAACACCACCGCGATCGCCACCGCCGCCGACTTGTCGGTGGCCTTGCTGAGGGCCCAGGCGGTCCCGCTGAACAGGCCCAGCCGGAACACCAGCTCCTCGTTCACCCCCGCCCCCAGGGACAGGAGCACCCGGTCGAGGACGCCGTAGGCCGCGGGACCCGCGGAGAGCCCGGGGATCCTGCTCATGACGAACAGGATCACCGTCCCCAGGAGGAGGGCGTAGATCGTGCTCTCGATCGCCACCGGCACGATGATGCGGGGGTCGAATCGCTTCTTGTGCTGGAGCAGCTTGAGCCCCACCAGGCCCGCCACGACCAGCAGGCCGTTGAACACCAGCAGACCCGTCACGCCCCACTGGCGCGCCAGCAGGACGGTGATGAAGTCGACGCCGTTGAGGGTGACGCCGCCGTTGAACAGCAGGCCCACCTCGTAGATCAAGAGCAGCGGCAGGACCAGGATCAGCGAGTTGACCAGGTCCTCGGACTGCTCGAAGTAGCGCCCCAGGAAGGTGCGCTCCTCCGTTTGGCTCATGGGAGGAGGGTACCCGGGCCTGCGCGGAGCGTCCATGGCGACACGTCACCGGGAGGCTGTGCGTGCCCGTGCCCGAGACCGAGACCGAGACCGAGACCGAGACCGAGACCGAGACCGAGACCGAGAGGGCACGGACACGGGAGGCTGTCGCAAGACGCAGCGACAGCTCTTGCGTGCCCGTGCCCGTGCCCGAAACTCCGCGGGCACGGGCACGGGCACGGGCACGTAAGAGAGGCAAGCTCCTCTCCCTCGCGACAGCCTCCCGTCGCGCGGGTACGAGCAGACGCGGACCCGGGCCCGCGCTACCATTGGGCCCCGTGACCGAGCGCCAAGCATGAGCGATCTGCCCGCCACCGAGCGCCGCGCGTCCGGAGCGCCCCTCGACCTGCTCGACCCCCAGGCGCTGGCGGCCCGCTTCGCGGCGAACGACCTGGCCGCGGCCGAGGCGGTGGCGCGCGCCGGGCCCGAGGTGGCCCGGGCGATCGCCCTGGCCGCGGCGGCGCTGGGCGCGGGTGGGCGCCTGATCCTGACCGGGGCCGGCACCAGCGGCCGCCTGGCGGTGATCGAGGCGGCCGAGTGCCTGCCGACCTTCTCGTGCGAGCGGGTGGTGGGGCTCATGGCGGGGGGCCCCGGCGCGTTCTTGCGCGCGCGGGAGGGGGCCGAGGACGACCGGGCGGCCGGGCGGGGGGACCTCGCGGCCCTGGCGCCCGGGGGGGACGACCTGGTCCTGGGCGTCACCGCCAGCGGCCGCACCCCCTGGGTGCTCGGCACCCTGGAGGCCGCCCGCGCCGCCGGCGCCCGCGCGGCGCTGCTGTGCTGCTCGCCGCCGCCCGCGCCCGAGGCCGCCGACCTGGACCTGGCGATCGTGCTCGACACCGGCCCCGAAGCCCTCAGCGGCTCCACCCGCCTCAAGGCGGGCACCGCCACCAAGTGCGTCCTCAACGCGATCACCACCGGCGCCATGGCCCTGCGAGGCAAGGTCATGGACGACCTCATGGTCGACGTGGCGGCCACCAACGCCAAGCTGCGGGCGCGGGCCGAGCGGATCGTGGCGGCGCTGGTCCCGAGCGAGGCCGCGCGGGCGCGGGCGCTGCTCGAGGCGGCCGCGGGGCGGGCCAAGCCGGCGATCGTCATGGGCCGGCTGGGGTGCGACCTCGCGGCGGCCGAGGCCAGGCTGGCGGCGGCGGGCGGCCACCTGCGATCGGTGCTGGAGGGGTCGGCCCGGGAGGGACCGGCGTGAGCCGGCTAGCGGCGCTGGCGCGTCTGGCGGATCGGGAGGCGCGCACGATCGTGGGCCTCATGAGCGGCACCTCGCTGGACGGGATCGACGCCGCCCTGTGCCGGGTGTGGGGCAGCGGCGCCGCCACCCGGGTCGAGCTGCTGGGCTTCCTGACCCGCCCGTACGCCCCGCCCCTACGCGAGCGCCTCGAGGCGGTCATGGCGGGCGGCGAGGGGGACAGCGAGGCGATCTGCACCCTCAACTTCCGCCTGGGAGAGGAGCTGGCGGCGGCCGTCGCCGCCGTGTGCGAGGCCGCCGGGGTGCCGCTGGACGCGGTCGACCTCGTCGCCAGCCACGGCCAGACGATCTACCACGTGGACCCCGCCCACGGCGCGGAGCCCTCGACCCTCCAGATCGGTGAGGGGGCGGTGATCGCGGAGCGGACGGGGCGCCCGGTGATCTGCGACTTCCGCCCCCGGGACATGGCGGCCGGCGGCTGCGGCGCGCCGCTGGTCGCCTACGTGGACCAGTGCCTGTTCGCCGGCCGGGGCGCGCCGGTGGCGCTGCAGAACATCGGCGGGATCGCCAACGTGACGGTGGTCACGCCCCAGCCGGCGCAGGTGATCGCCTTCGACACGGGCCCCGGCAACCTGCTGATCGACGAGGTGTGCCGGGAGCTGACCTGCGACGAGGAGGCGTTCGACCGCGACGGCGCCTACTCCAGCCTGGGCGAGGTGGACCGGCCGCTCCTCGAGGAGCTGCTCGACCACCCCTACCTGGCGCTGCCGCCCCCCAAGACGACCGGCCGCGAGCAGTTCGGGGCCGAGCTCTCGCGGGGGCTGGTGGAGCGGTACGACCGGGAGCGGCTGATCGACCTGCTGGCGACGGTGGTGCGCTTCACCGCCGCCTCGATCGCCCGCTCCTACCGCGACTTCGTGCTGCCGCAGGTCGCGGCCGCAGGGGCGGGTCCCCTGCGCGAGGCGGTGGTCTCGGGCGGCGGCGCGCACAACCTGACCCTCATGAGGTTCCTGCGCGAGGAGCTGGCCGCGGACGGCGTCGCGGTGCGCACCTTCGACGAGCTCGGGCTGGGCTTCACCGCCGACGCCAAGGAGGCGGTCGCCTTCGCGATCCTGGCCAACGAGACCGTGCAGGGGCGGCCCTCGAACCTGCCGGCGGCGACGGGGGCCAGCCGGCCGGTGGTGCTGGGGAAGATCGTCCTCTGATGCTGACCCTCGAGACGCTGTACGTCGCCAATCAGGCCGCGCGGCGGGGGCTGCTCCCGCCCGCGGCCCTGCGCGACCTGCTGCAGCGGCTCCTGACGCACCCCCAGCCGGTGCAGCTGGTGCGGGTGCTGCACGAGCACAAGGGCGTGCCGCTGCCCGAGGCGCATGGGCTGCACGAAGCGGCCCAGCGCTAC
>JAWLGW010000135.1:0-4103 GCA_041690735.1 Planctomycetota bacterium | reverse complement strand
CAGCGGTGGGATGAGCGCTACCTGGCGCTGCTGCGGCAGGCCCGCCTGGTGCCCGAGGCCGCCCTGGCGCCGCTGGTGCGCGAGCAGCAGGCGAGCAACGCCACCTGGTCGCTGGGCGATCGGCTGGTGCGCGAGGGGAAGCTGCCGGGCGAACGGCACCAGGCTCTGTGCGCCGTGGCGGCCCGGCAGCTGGGAGAGGAGGAGCGGCGGCTGGTCGAGGCGAACGTGCGCAAGCAGTTCGCGCCGATCCTGGGCGGGCAGGAGCCCGCCCCGGGAGGCGCGCCGCCCGCAGCGCCCGGTGGGCGCACCGGCGGCCCCGCCCGGCCGCTCGACGCGCGCACCTCGGGGCGGCTGCCGGTCCCGGCGCCGCTGGCCCCGCCGGGGCCAGCCGCCCCGCCCGCAGGCCCCGCCGGCGAGGAGGCCGACGTCGACGTCGGGGGCGCGACGATCAAGCTGTCGGCCGCCATGGCGAGCGGCCTGTCCGGGGAGTGGGACCCGCGCGGCGCGGGCGCAGGCGCGCCGCCGGCGGCGCCCACCCCTCCGGACGCGGGCGACGCCGAGCGGACCCTCGCGCTGGACGCGAACCAGGTCTCGGGCCTCCTGGGCGCGGAGCCGCCGGGCGACGGGAGCGCCGCCGCGCCTCCTGCTCCGTCCCCACCCCAGCCCGGCTTCGCCGGCGCGATGGTCGGCGCGATGGTCGGCACGATGGTCGTCCCGCTGGGCGACGAGGAGGGCGCCGACCTCACGCTCCGCCTGGGCCCTGGCGAGGCCGGCGCGATGACCGGGGGGGCCCTGGCGCCGGGCGCCCGGGTGGGAGGCACCTACACGCTGGTGCGCGAGGTCGGCCGCGGCGCCATGGGCCTGGTCTTCCTGGCGCAGGCGGCGGGGCGCCCCCAGCCGGTCGCCCTCAAGGTGGTGCAGGGGCCGGTGACCGACGAGGTGCGCGGCCGGTTCCGCCGCGAGATCCTGGTCTCGCAGCGGATCCAGCACCCGCACGTGATCGAGGTCCTGGACGCGGGCCAGCTCGAGGACGGCGGCAGCTTCATGGTCATGGAGTTCCTGGAGGGGGAGAGCCTGTCGGCCCTGCTGACCCGCGAGGGGGCCTTGCCGGCCGAGCGGGCGCTGGACCTGCTGGGGCAGCTGCTCGCCGGCCTCGAGGCGGTGCACGGGGCGGGGATCGTGCACCGGGACCTCAAGCCCGAGAACCTGCAGGTCCTGCGGCGGGAGGGGCGCGACCACCTCAAGATCGTCGACTTCGGGATCTCGCGGTTCCTCGACCAGGACCCGGGGGTGAACGAGAAGCTGTTCGTCACCATGAAGGGCCAGCTGTCGGGGACCCCGCAGTACGTGGCGCCCGAGGCGGTGCTCGACCCCGACGAGGTGACCAAGGGCCACGACGTGTACGCCTGCGGTGTGATCGCCTACGAGATGCTGACGGGCGTGCTGCCCTTTCCCCCCTCGCGCACCCTGCGCGACCTGCTGGCGGACACGGTCAACTCGCGCCCGCGGGAGATGGACCAGGCGAACCCGGAGCGCGCCCCCTACCCGCCGGCGCTGCAGCGGCTGGTGCGGCGCCTCCTCGAGAAGGACCCCGAGCTGCGCCCGCCGGACGCGCCGGGGGCCCAGGCGCTGCTGGCGGAGATCCGCGCCGAGCTGACCGGCGCCGGCCCGAGCGCCGCCCCGGACGGCGAGAGCGACTCGGGGTTCACCCGCCGCATGCTGCGGGGGATCACGGGGCTGTTCAAGCGCAAGGCGACCTGACGGTCCTTACCGCCCGGGTTCTCCACAGTTGTGGAGAAGTGTCTGGACAACCTGCGCCGCCCGGCCTGAAGGGGAGGGGGCGGAGCGCGCGGCATTCCCCGCGTGATCTCCCCCGCCTCGGGCGAAATCCCGCGCACCCTGACGGCGCCTGCGAGGGCTGGTTGGGGTGCACCGGCCCCGCCGCCGTCAACCAGGAAAGACAAACACACGACTTCGCCGCAGAGCTGCTGCGCCAGGCCTGTCTCGGCGTTTTCCTGTAACCCCTCGCCGCGCGGCCCGGCCGTGGCAGGTCCGCCCCACACGGGACGAGGCCGCCCGGCCACATCGCCGCTGAGCCGAAAGCGGTCGCCGCGCTGCGCCCCCGCCGCGGCACCGTCCTTGCACAGGAGGGTCGCCAGCAGGACGAGGCGTGAGCGGCGGACGCTCACTCTCCCCAGGATCCCAAAGACTTTCCACATTCGTCCAGGAGGGAACGTGAAGCGTCGTAACGGAGCCGCGGATGCCTTTCGCATGCTCGAGGCCGTCGGTGTCGCGGAGAACGAGGGATTCGGCGTCGCCGACTGGGACAAGCGCGAGGCGGTCAAGTGTCGCGAGCCTGGGTGCGGGCGCCGCACCAGCCTGCGCAAGCCGGTGTGCAAGCGCCACCTGACGTCGCTCCCCTACCCCGCCATGATCCAGCAGGAGCTGGCCAAGCGCGGGCTCCTGGCCGGTTAGCCCGGCCGGCTCCTGCCCCCGGCAGGAGACTGGAGGCTGGAGGCTGGCGCCTGAGGGCCCGCTTCCTCCCCCCCAAGCGGGCCCACGGGCACAGCCCTCCCGCCTCCAGTCTCCTGCCTCCCCAGCTCGAGACGTTCGGATCGTCTGGAGACTGGAGGCAGAGGTCCCGAGCGCGCGCGCCGCCCCTTTCCCCCCCAAGCGACGCGCCGCGCACGATCCTCGCCTCCAGTCTCCAGGCTTGTACGGGCACCTCGACCGGTTACCCTGGGGCGATGCCCCTCGACCTCTCTCGACGCCGGCCCCTGCACGTCGCCTGCGCCCGCGGGCTCGCCCCCTGGGTCCGGCAGGAGGTGGAGCGGCTCGGCTACGCGGTGCGCGAGGAGCACGCCACCGGCGTGTCCCTGGAGGGCTCGCTCCAGGACGCCATGCGGCTCGACCTGCACCTGCGCTGCGCCTACCGCGTGGTGCTCGAGCTCGACGCCTTCCGGGCGGCGACGCCCGAGGCGCTGTACGAGCGGGTGGTCCAGCTCCCCTGGGAGGAGCTCATCGCCGCCGACGGCTACCTGAGCGTCGCCTCGCGGGTCGACACCCCCGCCGTGCAGACGCCGCTGTTCGCCAACCTCAAGGTCAAGGACGCGGTCGTCGACCGCCTGCAGGAGGCGCTCGGCCGCCGGCCCGACTCGGGGCCCGACCAGGAGCGGGGCGTGGTGCTGCGCCTCTCCTGGAAGGCCGACCGCTGCTGGCTGTCCCTCGACACCACCGGGCGCAAGCTGTCGGACCGGGGCTACCGCAAGCTCCCCCACAAGGCCCCCCTGCGCGAGAGCCTGGCCGCCGCGATCCTGCTCGCCGCGGGCTATGACGGCGAGCGCCCCCTGGTGAACCCCATGTGCGGCGCCGGGACCCTGGCGATCGAGGCGGCGCTGATCGCGGCCCACCGGGCGCCGGGGTTGCTGCGCGACGACTTCGCCTTTCGCCACCTGCGGACCTTCGACGCGGCGGCCTGGGCGGCCTTGCGGGGAGAGGCCCGCGCCGCCCGGCGCAAGCGCGGCCCGGCGCCGATCGTGGCCACCGACCACGACCCACGCGCGGTGGCCGCCGCGCAGCAGAACGCGCGCACCGCGGGGGTCGACCACCTGATCGAGTTCGCGGTGTGCGACTTCGCCGAGACCGAGCTGCCGCCGCCCGGCGACGGCGGCGGGGTGGTGGTCCTCAACCCGGAGTACGGCAAGCGCCTGGGCGACCGGACCGAGCTCCAGGCGACCTACGGGCGGATCGGTGACTTCCTCAAGCAGCGCTGCCGCGGCTACACGGGCGCGGTGTTCACCTGCGACCTCGACCTCGCCAAGAAGGTCGGGCTGCGGACGCGGCGGCGGATCGAGATGCACAACGGCGACCTCGAGGGGCGCCTGCTGCTGTACGAGCTGTATTCGGGGAGCAAGAAGGCCGGACGAGGAAATAGGGAGAGCTGACGCAGGCAACGCGCTCAGAGAGGCCGCTGTCGCTGGTTCGGACGCTCCCTGCGGAAGCGATTTTGACCAGGAAAGCAGGAAAGCAGGAAACAGGAGCAGGAAGCTGTCGCTCGACGCGACAGCGCATCGCCCGTCAATGACTCTCTCTTTTCCTGCGTT
>JAWLGW010000134.1:0-10193 GCA_041690735.1 Planctomycetota bacterium | reverse complement strand
GGGTGAGGCCGTATTCCGGCTGCTCGCAGATTGCCTCGAACAGCCGCGAGCCCTCAGCGTCGTAGAGCAGCCAGGCGGGCAGCTGCCGCGGCCGGCGCGGGTGGTGGCGAGCCGTCAGGAGCTGGCCGACACCTGGACCTTCGAGCTGGAGCCGGATGGTGGGGCGTTCCCCTTCGCGCCCGGGCAGTTCACCATGCTGTACGTGTTCGGCGTGGGGGAGGTGCCGATCTCGATCAGCGGCGACCCCGACCGGCCCGAGCGGCTGGTCCACACCGTCCGCGCCGTGGGCGCCGTGTCTCGCGCCCTGTGCGCCCTGCGTCCGGGGGACACGGTGGGCGTGCGGGGGCCGTTCGGCACCGCCTGGCCCACCGACGTCGCCGAGGGGCGAGACGTGGTGGTCGTCGCGGGGGGCATCGGGCTGGCGCCGCTGCGGCCGGCGATCCTCCGGCTGCTGGCCCGCCGCGACCGCTACGGCCGGCTGCGGCTCCTGTACGGCAGCCGGTCGCCGGCGGACATCCTGTTCGCCTCCGAGCTGGACGCCTGGCGGGCTCGCGGCCTCGAGGTCGCGGTGACGGTGGACGCGGCGCCGCCCACCTGGACCGGCCGGGTGGGGGTGGTGACCACCCTGATCGAGGGGGCCAGCCTCGACCCGGCCCGCAGCGACGCCTTCGCCTGCGGGCCCGAGATCATGATGCGCTTCGTGGCCCAGGCCCTGACCGAGCGCGGGGTGGAGCGCGACCGGATCGCCCTGTCGGCCGAGCGGAACATGAAGTGCGCGATCGGCCTGTGCGGCCGCTGCCAGCTGGGACCGCTCCTGGTGTGCCGGGACGGACCGGTCCTGCCCTACCCGCGCCTGGCGCCGCTCCTGGGGGTGCGAGAGCTATGAGCGAACCCGCGAGGGAGGCCCCGGTGAAGCCCAAGCTGGCGGTGTGGAAGTTCGCCTCCTGCGATGGTTGCCAGCTCACCTTGCTCGACTGCGAGGACGAGCTGCTGGCGGTGGCGGACGCGGTCGAGATCGCCTACTTCCCCGAGGCGACCTCCCGGGTGGTGGAGGGGCCCTACGACCTGTCCCTGGTGGAGGGGTCGGTGACCACGGCCCACGACGCCAAGCGGATCCAGGAGGTGCGGGCCGCCTCCAAGACCCTGGTGACGATCGGCGCCTGCGCCACCGCGGGCGGGATCCAGGCCCTGCGCAACTTCGCCGACGTGGACGAGTTCCGCCGGGCGGTCTACGCCCGCCCCGAGTGGATCGAGACGCTCGGCACCTCGACCCCGATCTCCAGCCACGTGCGGGTCGACTTCGAGCTGCGCGGCTGCCCGATCGACAAGCGGCAGCTGCTGGAGGTGCTCAGCGCCTTCCTGGCCGGCCGCAAGCCCGCGGTGCCTGGCTACAGCGTGTGCCACGAGTGCAAGCGCAAGGGCAACGTGTGCGTCATGGTCGCCCGCGGGGTGCCCTGCCTGGGCCCCGTGACCCACGCCGGGTGCGGCGCCCTGTGCCCCTCCTACCTGCGCGGCTGCTACGGGTGCTTCGGCCCCATGGAGAGCCCCAACACCGAGTCCCTCAGCGCCGGCTGCAAGGCGCTCGGCGCCGAGGGCCGCGACCTGCAGCGGCTGTTCCACACCTTCAACGCCTGGCAGGAGCCGTTCCGGGAGGCGGGGCAGCGTCATGGGGAGTAGCGGCGGCCAGGGCAAGACGCGCACGGTGCGCGTGGACTACATGGCGCGGGTGGAGGGCGAGGGCGCCCTGCACATCCACCTCGAGGGCGAGCGGGTCGAGGCGGTGCGCCTGGAGATCTTCGAGCCGCCCCGCTTCTTCGAGGGCTTCTTGCGAGGGCGGGCCTTCACGGAGGCGCCGGACATCACCGCGAGGATCTGCGGGATCTGCCCGGTCGCGTACCAAATGAGCGCGGTGCACGCCATGGAGGCCATCCTCGGGCTGACCCTGCCGCCGCCCCTGCGCGAGCTGCGGCGCCTGCTGTACTGCGGCGAGTGGATCGAGAGCCACGGGCTGCACGTGTTCATGCTCCACGCGCCCGACTTCCTGGGCTTCCCCGACGCGATCCACATGGCCCGCGCGGGTCACAAGGCGCTGGTCGAGGACGGCCTGGCGATCAAGAAGGCCGGCAACCGGCTGGTGACCGTGCTGGCGGGGCGCGAGATCCACCCCATCAACGTGCGGGTGGGCGGCTTCTACCGCGTCCCCACCCGCCGGGAGCTCGAGGCGCTGATCCCCGACCTCGAGCAGGCGCGGGAGAAGGCCGAGGCGGCGCTGCGGTGGGCGGCGAGCTTGACGTTCCCCGCGGTGGAGCGGGACGTGCCGCTGGTGTCGCTGCGCCACCCCAGCGAGTACCCCATGAACGAGGGGCGGGTGGTCTCGAGCGCCGGGCTGGACATCCCGGTGGAGGAGTATCACGACCACTTCGCCGAGGTGCAGGTCGCCCACAGCACGGCGCTGCAGGCGCGCCTCCACGGCGGCGCCTACCTGGCGGGCCCCCTGGCCCGCTTCAACCTCAACTTCGACCGCCTCCCCGCAGACCTGCAGGACCGGGCGCGGGACCTCGGCTTCGCGCCGCCGATCACGAACCCCTTCCAGGCGATCGCCGTGCGGCTGATCGAGGTCGCGTACGCCCTGGGCGAGGCCCTACGGATCATCCGGGGGTACGAGCGGCCGGACCTTCCCGGGCTCGACGCCGTGCCCCGGGCCGGGGTCGGCTGGGCGGCCACCGAGGCGCCGCGAGGGCTGCTGGTCCACCGGTACCGGATCGACGACGAGGGGACGATCCAGGAGGCCACGATCGTCCCCCCCACCTCGCAGAACCAGCGGGCGATCGAGGAGGACCTCGAGGCGCTGGTGGCGACGCGCCTGCAGGACGACGACGCCACCCTGCGCGACGCCTGCGAGCAGGCGGTCCGCAACTACGACCCCTGCATCTCCTGCGCGACCCACTTCCTGACCCTGCACCGCCACCCGGGCGGCGGGGCGTGAGCGGGGCGGTGGTCCTGGCGCTCGGGAACGCCGACCGCGGCGACGACGGCGTCGGCCTGGCGGTGGCGGACCGGCTGCGCGGTGCGGCGCGGGTGGAGGTCGTGCGCGCCGCTCCCCCCGACCTGTTCGAGCGGTGGGCGCCGGACGACCGGGTGGTGGTGATCGACGCCGCCTGCTCGGGGGCGCCCCCCGGGACCGTGCACCGGTTCGACGCCCTGACGGAGCCGCTGCCGGCGGTCAGCTTCCGCGGGTCCACCCACGCCATGGGCCTGGGCGAGGCGATCGAGCTGGCCCGGACCCTGGACCGGCTGCCCGCCCACCTGGCCGTGGTGGCGATCGAGGGGGCCGCCTTCGACCTCGGCGCGCCCCTGTCGCCCGAGGTCGCGGCGGCCGTCGGGCGCGCCGCGGAGGCCGTCCGCGAGGAGCTGAGCAGGTGCACGAGCGAGCCGTCCTGAGCGACCTGGTCCGCCAGCTGGAGCGGGTGGCGGCCGCCGAGGGAGGCCGGATCGCCGCCGTGCGGGTCCGCCTGGGCGCCCTGTCCCACTTCACCCCCGGCCACTTCCTGGAGCACTTCCGCCTGGCCACCGCGGGCACCGCCGCCGAGGGGGCCGCGGTGGAGGCGATCGAGGACGGAGACACCGCGGCGCCGTTCGCTCAGACGGTGCTGCTGGAGAGCGTGGAGATCGGCGAGCGCAGCTGAGCGCTGCCGTCGCCGACCGGGTTCAGACCTGGGCCCGCTCCCGGTCGCGGGCCAGGCGCTCGGCCTCGAAGCGGCGCCACTTGACCGGCGGCGTGAGGACGTCGCTGGGGATCACCGCCAGCAGGGCCAGCAGCAGGGCCACCATGATGTGGTTCGAGGAGGTCGGCGAGGGCGCGTTGAGCCACCCGTGCCCGAACAGGAAGGCGGCGACCAGGAAGTGGGCCACGTGCGCCCGGCCGGTGCGGGGCCAGAAGGCGAAGGATGCGATCACCACCACGGCCGACCCGCAGCTGAGGTCGATCGCCCAGTGGGTCAGGTCGCCCGCGGGGTGGCGGAACACGAAGGGGCTCACGATCAGCCACAGCCCCAGCATCAGCTCGCAGCTGCGCGCCCACATGTCAGGCCCCTACCTCTTCTCGCGACCGCCGCCTCGCCGCCGGCCGCGCTCGGCCCGGCAGCGCCACCGCGGCCGCGGCCTCGGTGGGGCGCCCGGTGAAGGCCAGCCACAGGTCGCGCCTGCTGCGGGTCCGTCGCCACACCCGGTAGAGGTAGGCGAGCGAGGCCCACACCTCGTCGTAGGCCAGGAAGACCAGCACCAGCGAGATGACCGCCGTCACCAGGCACAGGAAGCACCAGCTGCCGACGACGGCGCCCTGCATGAACACCAGCACCGCGCTGACGATCCCCAGCGGGATCACGTCGAGCCCGAACAGGATCACCATCCAGGGGCGGTACTGCCAGCGGCGGGTCGACCCCGCCATGCCGAACAGGAGGTCGCCCAGGTAGGCGATCGCCCCCAGGGCGGCGTCGGGGACCCCGAACCACCCCCGCATGCGCTCGGACACGGTGGAGTCGAGCACCTTCATGGACTGCTCGCCGAACACCGGGTCCCACACCGAGTCGACCAGGCGCCACTGGTACAGCGCCATGTAGCTGGAGATCACCACCGCCACCGCGGCCAGCACGCCGATCGGCACCCGCTGGCTCCACCGCGAGGGGTTGCGGCGAAAGGGCGGCGCGTCGACGTCGAGGTCGGGCTCGAGTCCAGCCAGCGGGAGGTCGCGGTTCACGCCTGCTCGTCCTCCCGGGCGCCGGCCCGCACCCGCTCCCGCTCCTGCTCCTGCTCGCGCACCTCCGCCGCCGAGGGGGGCTCGAGGCCCAGGTCGCGGTACCAGGCCACCGGGTCGGCCAGGAGGGCGTTCACGAACACCGGGAGGGAGTCGCGCAGGCGCCGGGCCGGCCGCCAGCCCAGCAGGCGGACGGCGCGGTCGATCGAGACGGGGTAGTGAGCGTCGGCGAGGTCGATCATCCAGGGCTTCACGAAGGACTTGGCGCCCTTGCCGGCCGCCTTGTTCTTGATCCAGGCGCCCGCCTTGGCGGCGAACCGCGGCAGACGGATCGCCGGCCAGGCGCGCCCGTGGATCAGCTCGCCCAGCCGCTCCTGCAGCTCGCCGTAGCTCATCACGTCGGGCTCGGCGACCAGGAACACCTCCAGGGGAAGCAGGCGGTGGCGCCGCTCCACCACCCGGCGGAACAGCTCGGCGAGGTCGTCGAGGTGCACCAGGGGCTGCCCGTGGTGGGCGTCGCCGGGGAAGAACCAGCTCTCCAGCTTGCGCTCGTAGATCCGCCGCGCCTGCTGGGCGAGCGGGAGGCAGTGCCCCTCGTCGTCGTACACGCCGGCGATGCGGAGGATCACCGCGGGGACCTCGCCGTGCTCGCACCGGATCACCTGCTCGGCGGCGAGCTTCGACTCGGGGTAGGCCCACTCGCCCTGCACTGGCGACTCCTCTGTCAGGACCTGGTCCTCGCGCTCCACCGGCTGCATGACCAGCAGCGAGCTCGAGAACACCAGCTGCTCGACGGCGTCGAAGCTGTGGGGCAGGGCGCGCAGCAGGCTGCGGGTGCCCTCGATGGTGAGGTCGCGGTACAGCGGGCTGGGCGCGCCGGTGAAGTCGTAGTAGGCGGCGAGGTGCAGCACGCTGGCCACCCGCGAGCCCCAGCGGGCGCGCACCACGCGCAGGGCCCGCTCGATGCTCGTGCGGTCGGTCATGTCGCACTCCACGAACCCGGCGCCGTCGGGGAGGGCGCTGGGCCGCTTCACGTCGAGCCCCACGACGTCGTAGCCGTCGCGGCTGAACGTCTCGACGAGCCGCGACCCGATCAGGCCGCTCGAGCCGGTGATGAGCACCAGCGGCCGGTCGGTGCTCGACGGGGGGGCGGGCGTCATGGCTCCTCCTCGGCGGCGCAGGTCCGCCGGGCTGCGAGGAGCGCAACGCGCGTGCCCCGCGGCGAGCGCGGCGCGTGGCGAGCGAGACGCGCGGGGAGGGGTCACGGGCGCCCGCGCCCGCGTCAGGGGCATCTCTGACCTGCGGCTGGCGCGCCGGCGGCGAGCGGCGGGCGCGCGGGCGCCCGCCGATGCCTCCGACGCTCAGACGTGGAGCGGCTACCGCTGGCACGCCCCCGGCCCGCGCGGGTCGCCGCAGGTCCCGCAGCCGGGCGGGGCGCTGACCTTCATAGGGACCGAGGCGCGCCCCACGGCGAAGGTCGAGGGCACCTTGGCGGGCTCGGCGGCCCCGCACTCGGGGCAGGGCGGCGATGGGCTCTCGGTCGAGGTCACCAGCTCTTCGAACCGATGGCGGCAAGCGGGGCAGGCGTAGGTGTAGAAGGGCACGGCCGTCCTCCTGAGGCGCTCCTACTCTACCGATTGGCCTCGCAGGCCTGGCGCACGAGGTCCAGCGCCCGAGGGAGGTCGACCCTGCGACGGAACCGGAACGCCACCCAGTCCGAGCCCGGGCGCGCCGACACCCGCGGGTCGTCCGCCAGCTCGTCGCGCAGCGCTCGAACACAGGGCCGGGTGAGCCGCACGTCGAGCTCGTTGCCAGGATGGAAGTGAGCGACCTCACGGTGTCCGACCCAGAAGGCAGCCCCCTCGCCAAAGCGCGAAGGCCGCAGCTCCACGTGGGGCAGCGCCAGGATCATGTCGCCCAGGGCCTCGGCCAGCGTTCGTCGCCCCACGTGCGCCTCCCCTCCCTCCAGCCAGCCGGATCGTGGCAGCGCTGGCGACCCGCTGCCAGGGGCCGTCGGAGTCCTGACGGTGTCGTCAGGCCGACATTGCGGCGCAAGGCGTTAGGCGCGGCATGGGGGCTGCTGACGCAGCGCGACGTCAGGAGTCTCCCCATGCACCTCGCCCGCGCCGCCGGTCATCTCCTCCTCGCCGTCAGCCTGATCGTCGCCCCCGGCTGCTGCACACTCCTCGACGCCGGTGACCACGGCCTGCGCCCCCTCGGCGGCACCCGGACCTGGGTCAAGGCGGTCGGCCAGTTCCCGCCGGTGCTCCCCTTCATCGCGGTAGACCTGCCGCTCTCCCTGGCTCTCGACGTGGGTCTGCTGCCGCTCAGCCTTGCCTACGGCGCCGGCCGCTGGTGGCAGGAGCGCCAGCAGCGGCGGCGGCCCGGGCCTCACCCGCCTCACCCACGCCGGGTCGCGGGCTACCAGGCCCCGCGGCCGGCGCCGGCGGCGACCGCTCCTGCGGAGCTCCCCGAGCCCCCCGCTCGAGCCCCGACCTTGCGCCTGTCGGCCGGCGCGACCCAACCGGCGCAGCGCCCTAGCGAGGTCGAGGTCGAGGAGGAGGAGGAGGCGCAGGACGCCCCCCTCGACCTCGGGCCCGACCTCGACCTCGACGACGGCGACTGGCCGCCGGTGCCCGCACCCTGCCGCTGCTGCTGTGGGCGTGGCACGTCGGCCCGCTGAGCGCTCGCACACCGCGCGGATCCGTAGAGTGGATCGCGCGGAGGACACCATGCAGGAGATCTTGCCCGGCCTGTACCACTGGACGGCCCGCCACCCCGGGATCGGGGCCGAGGTCAGCTCGTACTACTGGGCCGCGCCCAAGGTGCTGCTCGACCCCCTGCTGCCGTCCCAGGGCCTGGAGTGGCTGCGGCAGCAGGGGCCGCCCGAGGCGATCCTGCTCACCAACCGGCACCACGACCGCGACAGCCAGCAGATCGTCGACGCCTTCGGCTGCGCGGTCCGCTGCCCCGCGGCCGGCCTGCACGAGCTCGCCGACAAGGCGCTCCAGCCGACGGGCTACGCGCCCGGCGACACCCTGCCGGGCGGAGTCGAAGCGATCGAGGTCGGCGTGCTGTGCCCCGACGAGAGCGCCCTGCTGCTCCCGGTGGGTGAGGGCGCGCTGGCGGTGGCGGACGGGGTGGTCGACATGGGCGGGGGCCTCGGCTTCGTGCCCGACGGGCTGCTGGGCGACGACCCGGCGGCGATCAAGCGCGGCCTGAAGGAGGCCTACGCGCGGATCGCCGACGGGTTCGCCTTCGACACGCTGCTGCTGGCGCACGGGCCGCCGATCGTCACCGGCGGCCGCGAGGCGCTGCGCGCCTTCGCGGCGTCCTGATCGCGCTCGATCTCCGCCGCCCCGGCGGCCTCCCGGTTGCGCCCGGCGCGGGCGAGAGGAGGCCCCATGGCGGCGGCTCCTGTTGCGCGCGGCCGGGCGGCCCTGGTCGTCCTGTTGGTCGCCCTGGTCCCGGGCTGCGGGACGCTGGCGGCGAGCCACCCCCTGTTCGGCGAGCGGCGGATCGGCGGTCGGCGGGACCTCGCCCCGGCGGTGAGCACCAGCGGCACGGTCGCGCAGCGGATCCGCCCGCACTGGGAGCTCGCCCGCGAGGACGGGTGGTTCGCCCCCGAGGAGGGCCAGGAGCACGCCCGGCCGTGGGTGTTCCTGTCGACCACCTGCTGGCGCACCTCCGGCGGCGAGCACCTGCTGCGGGTCGTGGCGACCAACCGCACCGCCGTGCCGGTGTGGGGGCTCGAGGTGCGCCTGATCGCCGAGGGCGGAATCGACGAGACCTTCGTCCTGGGCGACCTCGCGCCTCACGCGGGCGACTTCCGGGAGTTGAGCCTGGGGCGCTCGCCCCGGCTCGAGGCGCCCCGGCTCGAGGTGCGCGACTGGCTGGGGCGGCGGTTCCCACGACGCGCCACCGAGCCGCCTCAGCTGCGCGCGCCTCCTCGCGCCAGGCCGCACGTCGACCGCAGCGGCTGGCCCAGCGCCGGCGAGGGAGCGGGCGCGCGAACGCCCGCTCCTCGCTCCTCGCCTGTCGGCGTGGCCCGGCCTTCACCCGAGGGGGCGCGTCGCGGGCGGTTATCCTGCGGGGACCATGAGCGATCGGGCGCTGCGTGCGTTGGAGCGGGAGCTGGCGGCGACCGGGAGCCCCGAGGCGGAGCTCCGGCTGCTGCTGGCTCGGCTCCGTCTGGGTGAGCTGCCGGGCGGCTGGCTGGAGGCGGCGGCGCGGCTGGGCCACCCGCCGGCGCGGCAGGCGCTGGGCCGGTTCGTCCCGGTGCTGACGCCCGACGCCCTGTACGACGAGGTGGTGAGCTGGGGGCGAGGCGCCTGGGTGCTGTCGGCCCTGGCGGTCGCCCGGGCGCACGCGGAGGGGTGGCGGACGCGCTTTCCCGGGGACGCTCGCCTTGACGCCGCGCTGACCGCCGCCGCGCGGTGGCTGGACGAGCGCACCGCCGCCTCGGGCCACGCGTGCCTCGAGGCCGCCGAGTCCCTGCGGGAGGCGCGGGCGGAGGTGCGGCGGGAGCTGCGCCACGGGTTCGCGGCCGCGCCGGAGGACGAGGCCGCGCTGAGCGCCGCGGGGCTGGTCGAGGTGGCGGCGCGCTGCGCCTTTGCGGAGGAGGGGCAGGCGCTGTCGCTGCTGCGCGACGCCTGGCGCGTGCACGGGGAGGAGCAGGCCGCGCTGATCCGCGCGGCCCTCGTCCCCTGGGTGCTGGCCCCTCCCGACCGGACCGCGCCCGCCTGGCCGGCGCCCGCCGAGGACCCCGTCGCCCTGCGGGCGCGCCGCGAGCAGGAGGCGGCCTTCGAGGCGGCGCTGGAGGAGCGCGTCACGCGGGCCGCGGCCACGGCGCTCCGCAAGCGGCTGCGCGCCAAGACGCTCGCCCGCGAGCGGGTCGAGCTGGCGGCGGAGGTGGGGCACCCGGCCGCCTGGCTCGTCAGCCGTCGCGACGGCCTCCCCGACCTGAGCCGCCCGACGGACGCGGCGGCGCTGACGCTGCGGCTGGAGGAGACGATCGCCGCCTTCGGCGCGCCCGTGCGGCGCAAGGTGCCCTCCCGCCGGCGCTGGGTCGACGAGGAGGGCGAGGCGCAGGTGGCGACCGCCTGGCGCACGCAGCAGGGGCCGATCCGGTGGCCCGAGTGGGGGCGCACCCTCGTGGTGCGGGTGGCGATCGAGCTGGCTCACCGGGCGGTGACCCGCTTCGCGTCGCGCCACCCGCGCGAGGAGCGGCCGGCGGCGGCGCTGGCCGCGGCGCGCGCCTTCTACGCCTGCCCCTGCCGGGAGCACGCCGTCGCGGCCCGCCGGCAAGGGGAGCGCGCCGCGCGCGCCGCTGAGCGGACGCACGATCCCGACGCGGCCGTGGCGGCGGCCGCCGCGGGGCTGGCCGCTCGCGCCGAGGGCCGCTGGAACCCGGAGCTCTCCGGCGGCAAGCACGACCTGG
>JAWLGW010000133.1:0-10295 GCA_041690735.1 Planctomycetota bacterium | reverse complement strand
GGAGCGAGCGACCGCCCGCGCGCCGGCGCGCCTCCTCCACGTAGACGGCCACCCGCTCCTGGTGGGCCGCCGCGGCGCGCTCCTCGGCCTCGGCCAGCCGCTCGACCCGGCGCTCCTCCTCGGCGGCCAGGCTGCGAGCCAGGGCCCGCCCCGCCTCGCGCCGCGCCTCCTCGCGCGCCCGCTGCCGCGCCCGCCGCAGGCGCGCCTGCTCCTGCTCGGCGGTCAGCGCGCCGCCCAGCTCCGCGTTGGCGGCGCGGATCCCCTCCACCCGCGCCCGCGCCGCGTCGTCCTGCTCGAGGACGCTCTCGGTGGGCCCCTTCCAGGGAGGCCGCGGCGGCTCCTGCGGCTGCGTGCGGACCGGCTCCGGGCGGACCGGCTGCGACGGCCGCGGCACACGCACCCGCTCGACGACGTGGCCGCGGGCGCTCCGCTCGCGCTCGACCTCGGCTGCGGCGGCGGGAGCGGCGGGCTCGCTGGCGCAGCCCGCCAGGCACAGGACGACCAGGAGCAGCGCGCACCAGCTCATGCGCCCCTTGTACTGGCGCGGCCGCAGGCTGTCACCCCGCGTGACTGGCTGGTGACTTCAGCGGCGCTCACCCGGCGACCGAAGAGGAGCAGGGGAGCCTCATGCCCAGCTTCGTCAAGATCACCGCGGCCGGGAACGACTTCGTCCTGCTCGACGGGCGCCAGCCCGCCAGCCAGCCCGCTTGCGAGCTGGCGCGCGACCTGTGCCCGCGCCGCCTGTCGGTGGGCGCCGACGGGCTGCTGGTCGTCTCGCCGGGGCACGAAGAGGACGGCAGCCCGCGCTGGGAGGTGGTCCACCACGAGCCGGACGGCGGCCGCACCTTCTGCCTCAACGGGGTGCGCGGCGCGGCGGCCTGGCTGGTCGCCAGCGGCGCCGCGCCCGCGCAGGACAAGCTGCGGCTGCGCTGCGAGGGGGTGGAGCTGACGGCGCGGGTGCGCGGCGCCAGCGACCGGTGGGAGGTGTCGGTGGCGGTCCCGGCCCCCGAGCACCCGACCCCGCGCGAGGTCGCCCTGCCCGAGGGCGTGCTCGTCCTGGGCACCTTCGTGGACGTCGGCAACCCGCAGCTGGTCGTGGTCCTCGACGACGCCGAGCAGCTGGAGGCGCCCGACCTCATGCGGCGCGGACGGAGCCTGCGCTGGAGCGAGGCCTTCCCCGAGGGGACCAACGTGAGCTTCGTCGCCCCGGGCGGCCCGGGCGGCGCCTGGCGCATCCGCACCTACGAGCGCGGCGTCGAGGGGGAGACCCTCGCCTGCGGGACCGGAGTGGTGGCCGCCGCCGCGGCCCTGCTGCGCGCCCCCTGTCACGCCGCGGTCCTCCCCGCCGGGGGACGGCTCCCGGCCCTCGGGGGCGCGGCTGACGGCCTCGCCACGCCGCGGACGCTCGCCTTCTGGACCCGCGCCGGCGATCGGCTCGACGTGACCTTCCCCGCCGGCGCGGAGTCCGCTCGGGTGTGGGCGTCGGGCCCGGTGCGCCTGGTGGCGCGCGGCGAGGCCTGGGCGGCCGCCTGAATGAGGGGGCACGATTCGGCGTCGTCTTCTCTCCCCCCCGGCTCGCCGCGCTCCTGCTCGGCTTGATCCGGGCACCAGCGGTTAGCAGTTAGCGGTTAGCAGTTAGCTGCTGTCGCGCCTTGTCCAGGCCGCTTGCGAGGAGCTCTCGAGGAGCGACAGCTCTAACAGCTAACCGCTAGGTGCCGCGCGACGAGCGACTCGGAATCGTGCCCCCCCCATTTAGCGCCTCCCTCGGGCGGGCTGCGACGGGTTCGACCCCTCCGCAGCCCCGTGCTAGGCTCCCGGCGATGACCCAGGCCGCTGACATGGCCCGCCCGCTGCACCGCCGGCCGGAGGGCAGCAGCTTCGAGGCGACCGTCGAGCGCCGCGCTCCGCGCGGCTGGCGTCGCTGGCTGCGCCACTGGATCGCCCGGCCGCTGGTGGCGGTCGCAGGCCTGGTGCTCCCCTACGCGTACATGCTGTACATCCGCTTCGTGTGGTGGACCAGCCAGGTGGTGGACCACACGTGGCCCATGTACGACGGCATGCGGCGGCACGACCGTGTGGTCGCGCTGCTGTGGCACGAGGAGGTGTTCACCGTCGCCTGGGCCTACCGGCGCCACGTCCCGCACACCCTCGCGAGCGTCGGCAACTTCGGGCGCATGATCACCGGGATCCTGGAGCTGTGCGGCTTTCAGGTGTTCCGGGGCGGCTCGGGCAAGCGCTCGCGCGAGCGGCAGATCCTCCTGTCCATGGTCCGCCACATGCAGGCCACCCCCGACTGCCTGTACGGGATCACCGTCGACGGCTCGACGGGCCCTGCCTACGTGCTCAAGCCCGGCGGGTTGCTGATCGCCAAGGCCTGCCGCGCGCCCGTCTACCTGCTGCGCACCTGGGCCTCGAACCGGATCGCGCTGCCGACCTGGGACCGGACCGCCATCCCCCTGCCGTTCGGGCGCATCGAGATCTTCTGCGTGGGGCCGTACTGGGTGCCGCCGGACACCGGCGCCGAGGCCATGCCCCGCCTGCAGGGCCATCTCGAAGACGAGCTGCGCGAGCTGGCGGTCCACGCCGTCGAGCAGGTGGACCAGGTCCCCTACGCCCGACCCCTGCCGGGTTTCCCGGAGGGCTGGCGCCGACGCTGGGTTCCGGGGAGGCTGGGGCTGCGCCACGGCCCGCACGACCTCTCGCCGGAGGAGCCGCCCGCGTGGGCGCACCGCGCAGAGGACCGCGAGCCCGGGGTCGCGGCGCCCGCCCGGATCGCCGCCTGGCGGCGGGGGGACCCCGCGCCAGGGGAGCCGGACCCGGCCGAGCCGGCAGCAGGAGCGACGAGAGCATGACGACTCGGGCGGTGGTGTTGGGCGGCGGCATGGTGGGCGCCGTCATGGCCGAGGACCTACTGCGCGACGGCGACGCCTTCGCCGTGACCCTGGTGGACCGCGACGCGGCCCGGCTCCAGCAGGTGGCCGCGCGGAGCGGCGGGCGGATCGCCAGCCGCACCGCCGACCTGTCGCGGACCGAGGCGGTCGCGGCGGCGATCGCCGACGCCGACCTCGTCCTGGGGGCGCTCCCCAGCAGGTTCGGGTTCGCGGCCCTGGAGACGGTGCTCCGGGCCGGCAAGCCGTACGTGGACATCACCTTCATGCCCGAGGACGCCTGGACCCTCGACGCGCTGGCCAAGGAGCACGGGGCTACGGCCGTGGTCGACTGCGGCGTCGCCCCCGGCATGAGCAACATGTTCGCCGGCCACGGCGCCAGCCAGCTCGACCGCTGCGACCGGATCGCGATCTACGTGGGCGGCCTGCCGCGCGAGCGGCGGTGGCCGTTCGAGTACAAGGCGGGCTTCGCCCCCGGCGACGTGATCGAGGAGTACACCCGCCCGGCGCGGGTGGTCGAGCACGGGCGGGTGGTGGTCAAGGAGGCCCTGTCGGAGCCGGAGCTGCTCGACTTCGATGGCGTCGGCACCCTGGAGGCGTTCCTGACCGACGGCCTGCGCAGCCTGGCCGCCACGCTGCAGGTCCCCAACATGGTCGAGAAGACCATGCGCTACCCCGGCCACCGCGAGCTGATGGCCGCCTTCCGGGCCACCGGTCTGTTCGGCAAGGAGCCGGTGCAGGTGAACGGCGTCCCGGTCCGGCCCCTCGACCTCACCCAGGCCCTCCTGTTCCCCAAGTGGACCTACGAGGAGGGCGAGGAGGACCTGACGGTCATGCGGGTGGACGTGGCCGGCCTGCGGGACGGGCGCCCGGTCACCCTGCGCTGGGACCTGTTCGACGCCTACGACCCCGAGACGCGCCGCACGAGCATGTCCCGCACCACCGCCTTCCCCTGCACGATCGTGGCCCGCATGCTCCGCGACGGGAAGATCAAGGGCCCGGGGGTGCTCACGCCCGAGCGGCTGGGGCAGACCGAGGGCGTCCTGGGCGCGGTGCTCGAGCAGCTCGAGGCGCGGGGGATCCGCTACACGGAGACGGTGATCCTCAAGGATTGAGCAGAGCGGAACAGGAACGGAGAGTGAGGCCCGGAGCTCATACCCCGTTCCAGTGCGGAAATGCGGAATGAACCTCATTCCCGGTTCCCAGTTCATGTGCATGTTCCCTGTTCGTTCTTCCCTCCGCGAGTTCCCCCCACTCCGATCCGATCCGCTACACTACGCGCCCACTCGACCCCAAAGGGGGTAGGCGGAGGCGCAGGTGTTCAACGACCGGGAGCTGGAGCTCGTCCTCAAGAGCCGTACGATCGTGATCTCCGAGGACGTCAACTCGGAGATGGCGGGGGCCATCACCCGCATGGTCACGTTCATGGAGGCCGACAACCCTGACGCCCCGATCCTGGTGACGATCAACTCGCCGGGCGGCGAGGCGTACACCGGGCTCGGGATCTACGACACCCTGCGGTTCACCAGCTGCCCTGTCTACACGCTGGTGAACGGCCTGTGCGCCAGCGCGGGGATCGTGATCCTGCTGAGCGCGGAGAAGGAGCGCCGGTTCACCCTGCCCAGCTCGCGCTTCATGATCCACCAGCCGAGCGGCGGCGCCTCGGGCACCGCCTCGGACATCGAGATCAAGGCGGAGAACATGAAGGTCCTCCGCCAGATGTACTTCGACATCATCGCCGAGCGGTGCGGCCACGCGCCGGGCGCGGTCGCCGACAAGGCCAAGCGCGACTTCTGGCTCGGGTCTCAGGAGGCGGCGGACTACGGGCTGGTCAGCCAGATCGTCAGCAAGAAGCGGGACATCGGGCTGCCCTTCCCCAGCGCCAGCTAGAACCCCCATGGACGGCTCCACCGTCGCGGCGCTGGTCGTCGGCGGCGGGTCGATCGCCGGCGGCGCGGCCCTGGCCGCGCGCAGCCTGCTGCGGCCGCTGGCCGCCCGCGGGGTGCCGCTCCTGCGCTATCGCCTGGTCGGTCCGCCGCGGCCGGCTTCGCCCCTCAACGACCTGCGGGTCCCCATGAGCCGCTTCGAGCCGGTGATCCGGCACCTGGCGCGGCGCGGGTTCCGCACGGTCAGCATGAGCGAGGCCCTGGCGGGCGTCCGCAGCCGAGAGTTCCTCCGCAGCGACCCGCTGTCGCTCAGCTTCGACGGCCCCTCCCGCGACTTCCTCACCAGCGCCTGGCCGGTGTTGACCCGCCACGGCCTGCATCGGGTGGAGCTGTTCTTCCCTGCCGTGCGCCTGGGTCACACCCAGCTCGCCTTCACCGAGGGGCGGCCCGAGCCGCTCCTCTCTCCCGACGATCTGCTGGGGCTCGCCCGCGACGGCGTGACGATCGGCCTGCAGGCCCTGCCCCCGGTGGGGGCCGACGAGGCCGGGCTGCTCGAGCACCTGCGCGAAGGACGGGAGCGCCTGCGCGAGCTCACCGGCCAGGCCGTGGAGGCCGTGGCGGCGCCCTCGGCGTCGCCTACCTTCAGCCGGGCCGCGCGCCGGGCTGGGTTTCGCGCCGTGGCCATGCTGGGCGAGGGCGTCGCCTACCGGCGCACCTCGCCCTCCGCCTTGCCGCGCTTCGACGTGCAGCCGACGACCACGCTGCTCGAGGTGGCGCTGGTGGCCAGCCGCCGGGTCGGTCCCACCATCTGGTGACGCGGAGCCGCCGTTCGCCGCGCGCCCGTGCTGGAGGCGCCGCCCTGTAGCGCCCTCCGCTCGTGCGGAGCGCGAGCGACGGGAATCCCGCGGCGCGCGCTGGCAGCGCTCCCCAGCGTCCGCCGGGCGCACGCCCACCCGCGAGCGCGCACGTCCGGTGTGCGCCCACACATGCGCCCGCGCCGCGCGTGCGGCGGCGGCGGCCTCCCGGTTGCACCCCGCCCGGCGGAGGTGTCCGTCATGAAGCGTTACGCCTACGTGTGTCTGACCGGGGTGGGGTTGGCCTGCATGCTGTGCGCGGCGGTGGTCACCGCGACCTGAGCCGCGCGATCCGGGCCTCGGCCTCCTCCTTCAGGGCCGGATCCTCGGCGGCCCAGGCGTAGCACTGCACCGCCTCGGGGAGCAGCCGCAGCGCCTCGTGCACCTCGCCGAGGTGGAGCGCGTCCTGGTGGTCCTGGCCGAGCGCCTCGGCCTGGCGGGGGAAGCGCGACAGGGCAAACGCGCGGGCGTAGTGGAGCGCGGCCCGCGGGAGGTCTGCGAGCTTGCGGTGCAGGTGTCCCAGCACCCGGTGGGGTCGCGGGTCGCCGGCCAGCGGCCGCGCGCGCCGGTGCTGCCTGAAGGTGGTGATCGGATCGAGGGCCAGGCCTCGCCGGGCGGCCTCGACGCCCCGCCGCCAGTCGGCGGGGTCGTCGCTGGCGAGGTAGGCCTCGGCCAGCGCCCGCCAGGGGTCCGACGCCAGGGCGGGCAGCGCGGCGCGCTCCAGGAAGGGGACGGCCTGTGGAGCTCGCCCCAGCGCCAGCAGCGCCCGCCCGTGCACGCCGTTGAGCCCGGCGTCTTGGGGGGCACGCTCCAGGCCCGACGCCGACAGCTCCAGGGCCCGCTCGACCGCGCCGCGGCGCAGGTGGACCTCGGCCAGGCAGCCCTGCGCGGTCGCGTCCCCCGGCGCGAGCTCCAGGGCTCGCCGAGCGGACGCCTCCGCCATGTCGAGGTCGCCCGCCGTGAGGGCGCACTGCGAGATCCAGCCCTGCGCCACGTGCTCGGCGAGGCGACCCTCCTGCGCCAGCTCGAGCAGCTGCTTCCGCGGCTCCTGGGGGTTGCCGTGGACCCACACGCTCTGCAGGTAGCGGAGGCGGAGCGGCAGGTAATTGCCTGGGGCGAGGGCCGCCACGAAGTCGGCGATCCGCTGGAACACGTCGTGATCGCCGAACACCGGGAAGGTGTGGCGGGTGATCGAGGCGTAGATCCAGGGGTCCGCCTTGTACAGCAGGGCCGCCTGGTCGTAGTCGGCGCGGGCGCCGTCCAGGTCACCTTGCAGCACGCGACACTCGGCGCGGCGCAGGAACAGCCAGCTCCAGGTGGGCGCGGCCGCCACGGCGCGGTCCCAGGCGGCGCGGCGCTCCTCCACCGGCGCGCCGCGGAGGGTGGCGAGCAGCGCCTCGGCGGCCGCCGCCTCCGGGGTGCCGGCGGCCAGGCGCTGCCCCTCGAGCTGCCGCCGCGCCTCGTCGGGCCGCTCCAGCCGCAGCGCGGCGCGGGCGAGCAGCAGGGGGCGCTGCGGGCCGAGGGCGAGGTGTCCGGCTTCCTTCGCCACCAGCTCGGGGCGTCGGGACACCAGGGTGCGGGCGTAGCTCTGGTCCACCCGGCCCGCCAGGGCCTCGAGCTCCCGGGAGAACCCGGCGAAGGTCGCCCCCGCCCCGCCGGCGGCGAGGCGCGCCAGGGGGTCGGCCTCGCCGGCGCCCTCCCCTACCTCGGCGGCCTCCTGCTCGCCGAGCTCGAGCACCTCGGCGCGCGCGGCCGCCAGCTCGCGCCGGACCGCCTCGCGCTCGTCGTTGAGGAGGGGGCCCGCCGCGCGGCCCTCCTGTGCGGTGAGCGGGACGGCCGAGGCCGCCAGCGCCTCGAAGGCGAGCACCTGGCGGAGCGCTCGGCCCACCGTGCGCTCGGCCCGGGCGGTCCGCTCCAGCGTCTCGGCGGCGCGGCGGGCTCCTTCCTCCTGGGCCAGCGCCTCGGCGGCCGCAGCGGCGGCCTCGGCGGTCGCCGCTCGCACGCCTCGCTCTTGCCGCAGCACCAGCCCGGCGGCGGTGACCAGCAGCAGGTTGAGGACCAGGAACGCCGCCGCCGCCGAGACCACCGCCACCCGATGGTGCTCGACCACCCGCGCGGCCAGCTCACGCAGCGTCTCGACGTGCGCCTCGGGGCGCTTGCCGTCGAGGAACCGCTCCACGTCGGCGGCCAGGGCGGCGGCGTCGGGGTAGCGGGCCTCGCGCTCGCGGGCCATGGCGCGCAGCACGATCGACTCCAGCGCGGGCGGGATCATGAGCTCCGGCGCGGCGGCGCGCGGCGTCGGCGGCGGACCCTCCAGGACCTGGGTCAGCACCGCGTAGGTGCCGCCCTGGTAGGGCGGGCGCAGGACGAGCAGCTCGTACAGGGTCGCCCCCAGGGCGTACACGTCCGCCCGCACGTCGAGGGCCACGCCGCCGTCCGCCTGCTCGGGGGGCATGTAGGCGGGCGTGCCGACCACGGCGCCATCCATGGTCAGCTCGCCCGACGCCGAGCCGGCCAGGGTCTCGCCCCGGGTGCGCTCGAGCTCACGGACGCTGGAGCGCACCCGGCTCGCCGGGGCGGCGCTCAGCTCCTCGACGGGCCGGGCCAGGCCCCAGTCGAGGACCAGCACCTCGTCCCCCTCGGTCACCATGAGGTTGGCGGGCTTGAGGTCGCGGTGGATCACCCCCCGCGCGTGGGCGTACGCGATCGCCTCGCACACCTTGAGGAACAGCCGCAGTCGGCGGCGCAGCCCGTACTCCCGCGAGGGGACGCGCTCCCCCGCAGCCAGCGCCCGCGCCAGCGCCTTGAGGTCGCGCCCCTCGATCACCTTCATGACCAGGAACAGGGCCCCCTGCTCGACCCCCAGCGCGTGGACCGGGACGATGTTGGGGTGGGCCAGCTGCCCGGTGACCTGCGCCTCCTCGACGAACCTGGTCCGCGCGGCGCCCGCCTCCGCCAGCAGCGTCTTGATCGCCACGCGCCGGCCCAGCTGCACGTCACGGGCCAGCAGCACCTGCCCCACACCGCCCCGCCCGAGCTCCTCGAGCACCTCGTACCGGCCGTCGAGCACCCGGGGCGCGCTCACCGCGACCTCCGCCCGCGCCAGTCCCACAGCTGGGGGTGGGCGTAGTCGCGACGAGGCTGCACCTCCTCGACCGCGTCCACCGCCTCGAACGAGGGCGCCAGGTCTCCCCGGCCGACGCGGCGCAGGCGCGCGGTGAGCAGCCGCTGCGCCTCGAGGACCAGCGGCTCCCGGCTGTCCATGTCGAGGTTCGCCTCGCCCCACACCAGCAGCGGCAGCAGATGCGCGTGGGGGTGGGCCGGCTGGTGGAGCTGCAGGGCCCGCGCCTGCGCCAGGGTGCGCAGCGTCATCTCCCAGGAGGTGGGGTTGATCGGGGCGCGCGCGTGGCGCTGCAGGTCGGGGAAGGGGTCGCCGCCGGCGCGGGACAGGGCCACCGCCCGCGCCAGGATCAGCGTCTGCAGCACCCAGTGCTTTTCGTCGCCCGGCTGCGGCGGGGGGATCTGCGCCGACAGCAGCGGGATCAGCGCCTCGGGCGGGACGCGCGGATCGGTGAGCGCGCGGAGGAGGTCGTGCTGCGCGTGCGCGGTGCTGCCGGCCAGCGCGTACAGCCGCGAGGGCTGCGGCTCGATCCGCGGGTCCTGGTGCAGGGCCATCAGGCCCTCGAGCAGCCGGCTCAGGCCCGCCTCGGGGGCGCCGCCCACCAGCTGATCCCACCCCAGCAGCATCTCCTGCTGGGGCACCAGCTGCGCGGGGAGCCGCGCGTCCGCCAGCTCGGACCCTGCCCGCGCTCCGCTGGCGAGCCGCGCCCGCGCCAGCATGAGGGTCGCCAGCGCCAGCGGGTCGGGCCCGGTGCGGGGGGCGCGGGGCCGCGGGCGCGCGAACAGCTCCTCCAGCAGGGGGAGCGTGGAGGGAGCGCGCCCCAGCTGCTGCAGGTTCAGCGTCAGCTCGACCAGGGCGTCGGGTCGCGGCGCGGCGCGCCCGCGCCGCAGCAGGTGACCGGTCAACCAGCCGCTCTTCCAGCGGGCGATCGCGTGCAGCCCCCACAGGCCGTTCAGGGCGTCGATGAAGGCAGCGGGCGCCCAGGGGTCGGCCGGGTCGAGGAACAGGGCGGTGGCGAAGTTCCCGAAGGCCTCGTACCGCGCCCACTGCTGCCGGATCGCCTTGGGCGGGTCGACGCTCCCCTCCCGGCGCACCGGCACCGTCCGGTGCAGACCGGGGGCCGAGAGGGCGTTCCGGTAGCGGCCCAGCAGCTCGTGCGCGAAGGCCAGGTCCCACCGCTCTGCCGTCAGCTGTCGCAGCTCGCGGTACACCTCGTCCTGCTCCGCGCCCGACCAGGCGACGATCTCCGGCGGGCGGCGCTGCGAGAGGACCCAGGCGCGCCGCTCGACCGCGCGCACCGAGCGCTCCAGCTGGCCCAGCCGGGCCGCGGGCCCCGACAGCCCCGCCAGCGCGTCGAGCGCGCCCTCCTCGGCGCGCTCCGCCTCGCCGCCCGGCAGGCGCCGCGCCGCCAGGAACACGTGCAGGTGCGCCTCCGGATCGCCGGGCTGCAGCGCCGCCCGGGCCTCGAAGTCGCGCAGCGCGAGGTCGGGCCGCGGCGGCCGGGACCGGGAGCTGCAGCAGAGGGAACTGTTGGTGATCCTGCGGG
>JAWLGW010000132.1:0-10303 GCA_041690735.1 Planctomycetota bacterium | reverse complement strand
CTCCTGCACACCCGCGCGACGCGCACGCCGCACCTGATCGGGCGGAACGGCCTGCAGACGGGCCTCGTGCTGCGGACGGTGCCGGAGCTGACTCCCCTCGCTCGGGCCCCCCTGCTCGGGACGGACATCTACGCCCTGGCGGTCCGGCCGGACGAAGAGGAAGCCGTCGCCGGCACCCCCGACGGCACCCTGCACGCGGTCTCGCTTCCCGAGCTGGCGTGGCAGCCGCTGCGCTCGCTCGAGCCCCGGGGGCGAGCGATCCGCACCCTCGCCTTCGCCCCCACGGGGGGACGACTGTACGTCGGCCGCAGCGACTTTCTTCGCAGCGGCAAGCCAGCGCGGGAGCTGTGGTGCCTCGACACGACGCAGCCCCGCTGGCCGCCGGTGGCCCCCTGGTCGCCGCGCCGGGACACGCACGGACTGGTCCGCGGCATCCTGTTCCTGTCCCCCGACGGCCAGCTCGCCGCCGTCACCGGGATCGACGGCGGCCTCGAGCTGTGGGCGACGCCGCCCGAGGACGAGGCGCCGCGGTGAGCGCGCCGCACCGGATCGGCCGGTACCTGATCGAGCGCCCCCTCGGTCGCGGCGGCATGGGCCTGGTCTACCTGGCCCGCGACCCCGAGCTCGACCGCCGGGTCGCGATCAAGCAGCTCCAGGGCCTTGGCGACCCCGGCCTGCTGGAGCGGTTCGTGCGCGAGGCGCGGAGCTCCGCCCGGCTGCGCCACCCATCGATCGTGACCGTGCACGAGGTCGGCTCCACGGACCAGGGGCCGTATCTGGTCATGGACCTGGTGGAGGGCGAGACGCTCCAGGCGCGCCTCGACCGGGACGGTCCCCTGCCGGCCGAGGAGGCGGCGCGTCTGGTCGCCCACCTGGCGCAGGCGGTCGCCCACGCCCACGACCAGGGGGTCCTCCACCGCGACCTCAAGCCGGAGAACGTGCTGGTCACCCCCGACGGCCGCCCGGTGCTGCTGGACTTCGGGCTGGCCCGCGACCGGGCCCAGGAGAAGGAGCGGCTCACCCGCACCGGCGAGGTCCTGGGGACGCCCGCCTTCATGTCGCCCGAGCAGGCCAGCGGCGAGGTGTCGCAGGTCGACGAGCGCACCGACGTGTACGGCCTGGCGGCCGTGCTGTACGCGCTGCTGACGGCGCGGCGTCCGTTCGAGGGGAGCACCACCTTCGAGGTGCTCAACAAGGTCCTGTTCAAGGAGCCCGTCCCACCCCGCCAGCACCGCCCCGAGCTCCCCGAGCCGCTAGAGGCGATCGTCCTGCAGGGCCTGGCCCGGGAGCGGCCTCAGCGGTATGCGACGGCGCAAGCGCTCGCCGACGACCTGCAGCGGTACCTCCACGACGAGCCGGTGCTGGGGCGTCCGCCGCGCCGCCGTGAGCGGCGGCGCCGCGCGCTGCTCGCGGCCGGCTTGCCGCTCCTGTTCGCGGCCGCCTGGTTCGCGTCGCAGGCCGAGACGGGACCCTCGGGGCCCGACCCGACCCTGGTCCTGGAGCAGCGGGTCGAGGCGGTGTGGGCCGACCTCTCCCGCGCCTGCCTCACCCTCGACGAGGTCGCCGCGCTGACGTCCGCGCAGGCCCTGCTCGACCAGGCGACGCGCCTCTCGGAGGACGTCCCGCACCTGGTGGGCGTCCAGCGGCGCCAGGCCCTGTACGCTGCTCGCCGAGCCCTCGAACGAGAGCGCGAAGCGCGACGGGAGGCTCGGGGGCTGCTCCGCTCGTCCCAGCCGGTCCAGGACGCGGCCGCCTGGCTGGATCGGTACCCCGACCACGCGGCAGGCGAGTGGGTGCGCAGCGTCGCCCTCTCGAAGGACTGGACTGCCCAGCCGCTCTCCACCACCCCCAGCGGGGTGACCGCGGCCGCGCCGCTCGGCACGCAGCGCCTGGTAATGGTGCGCGAGGAGGTCGTTGGCGACGTGGTGAGGGTGCAGCTGCTGAACGCGCCCCTGGAGGGAGGTGAGCCCGAGCTGCTCGACGAGCAGGTGGTCCCGGTCCCTGAGGGCCGCCTTCCGTCGGTGAGGTTCTTGGTGACCGGCCGGGCGGAGGCGGACGGCCGGGGCGGCGTCGTCGCCTCGATCGGCCGCCGGCTGTCGTGGCTCGATGCCCGAGGTGCGGTGAAGCATACTGAGAGCCTGCCTGCGACCGTGTACGACCTCGACGTCGACCCGACAGGACGACGCGTGGCCGCCGCCCTCAGCGATCGGCGCGTCGCGATCGTGGAGCCGGGGCGAGAGCAGGTGGTGCTCAGCGCCGCCGACTATCCGATCTCGGCCGCCTGCTTCGTCCGCTCGGGCACGGCCCTCGCAGTGGTCCTCCAGCTCCCTGCCAGCTCCAACCACCTCGGCGGCGGCCCGGCGCGCCTGTACCGGTGGGAGCTCAGGAGCGATCTCGGCGGCCGCGTGTTCAAGCTCCCCTCCCCCGACGCCATCCGCGTGATGTGTCGCTCGCCGCAGGGCGCGGTGATCGCGATCGGCAACTCGAACGGCCTGGTCTCCCTGGTGGACGGCGAATCCCTGGGGGACGGCCCGCACGACGCCGTGCACCTCGACCCCGACGGACTCATCGCGGGCCGCGGGGTGGGCCGCTTCGGCGGGCGGACGGACCAGGGAGCCAGCGGCCTCGCGTTCTCGTCCGACGGACAGCGGCTGATCGTGCTGCGACACCGGGCCGAGAAGACCGAGCTGCGCGCCTGGTCGCTCGCCGCCGGCTGGCGGGACCCAACTCAGGTCGGACTGTACGAGGGACCGCCGCTGTACAGCCGGCTCCACTCCTTCCCGGACGGACGCCTCGTCGCCCTCGGGAAGGGGCGGGGGAGCCGCGACGCTGGCGACAACAGCCTCTCGATCGCTGTGTTCCCCCCCGTGGGCGCTGCGGTGCCCGATCCTCTCTGGCTCGAGCGCGATTAGCGCCCCATCCCCACCGGCAGGAGCCGGAGCGGGTGGCGCAGGTAGCCGTTGGCGTCGAACGAGGTCGGATCGATCGCCCGGGTCCCTGGCGCGACGGGCGCCGCGGCGTCGGCCAGGATCACCACCTCCTCCCCCGCCTGGTGCGCCTGCGCCAGGATGTGGCCGCGCGCGACCAGCACGTCCAGGTGCGCCCAGGCGGGGTCGGACCGGCGGGCGTCCGCGAGCTCGACCTCCAGGCCGAGCGCCTGCAGACGACTCCTCAGCAGGGCGGCCAGCCGAACCGTGTCCCGCGTGGCCGCTCCCACCGAGACGCGCCGCCCGTCCAGCGGTGGCCGCCGGGCCGGGCCTCCTCCGCCGCGCGGCCAGGCGCGGGCGCTGGGGAAGAACCGCTCCTGCTCGTCCCCGAACAGCCGCTCCTGCAGCGGCGGGTAGCCCGCGGCCAGGATCCTGCCGACGTCGGCAGGCGCGCCCCGCAGCACCAGGCCCACGGCGTCGAGGCGGACCGCCGACTCGGCCTCCACCCACCGGGCGCTCCACACCAGGTGGTGGCGCTCCGCCTTGCGCCGCGAGCGCTCGCGCACGATCCGGATCCGGGGCGGCCCCGGCGGCGCGTGTGGGCGCCGCACGAGCACCACCTCGTCCTCGCTCAGGTCCGTGACCGCGTAAGGCCCGCAGGTGCGCAGGTCCCCAGGCTGCAGCTCGCGGCCCCGCCGTGCCCGCCGCTGGGCCTGCTGCTCCTCCTGGGTGAGGGGCGGCGGCGCGGGGTAGAAGGGGAAGCCGTCCAGGCGCTGGGCCAGGTCGTCGAGGGGCTCTCGCAGGCGGACCCGCAGCTCTCGCGGTCCCACCACCTCGACGCGCATGAGGTCGAGCAGGTCGGCGCTGCCGAGCGCCTCCGCGGGCCGGCGGGCGGCGGCCCGCCAGGCGCGGGCGAAGTGCTCCGCCTCCAGGGGGGTCCCGTCGCTCCAGCGCACCTCCTGGAGCCGGAACACCCACTCCCGCGCCGTCACCTGCTCGACGACCGCGACCTGCGGCAGCGAGGTCCGCAGCAGGCCGACGAGCAGGCGCGACGAGGGGCTCCAGCCGCGCCCCAGGAGCTCCTCCTCGCAGCTCAGCTTCCCCAGCGCCGCGTCCCAGCCGATCGTGACCTCCGCCGGCCAGGGCGGCGGCGCGGCCAGCGGCTCCTCCTCCTCGGCGTCGTCGCGCCGCTCCGCCGGCGACTCGGAGCCCGACGCCGAGGCGGTCGGCTCCGGCGCCGGCTCGATCGCCGGCGCGTCGAGGGGCAGCACCGTGAGCTTCACCGGCGCCCCGAGGTGCTCCACCTCCCGGTCGTAGTACAGGTAGGCCCGCAGGCCGCCGCTGCTGAGCTCGCCGGCCACGGTGGGCACCACCTCCAGGGCGACCCGCCGCTCGACGCCCGCCGGCAGCGGCTGCAGGTACAGCACCAGGCCTCGCGGCCCGCGCTCGTGGGCCGCCACGGCGCGGCCGCGGCCGGTCTGGGCGGGTAGCCCGCCCACGCCGGCGTCGCCTGCGAGGAGGTCGCCCGCCGGCAGGGCCAGCTCCACCATGGGCGCCTCCACGGTCTCGTCGCGGGTGTTGCGCACCCGCAGCAGCCACCGCTGCGCCTCGCCCACGCGCCCCGCGCTGGGGCGCTCGAGCTGGACCCGCAGGCCGCGCGCCCGCGCGCTGGCCTCGTCGGAGGCGCCGAACCGCTCCGCCTCCTCCCAGGGCACCAGGCCGCGAGCGACCAGCTGTACGTGCAGGTCGCCCTCGCCCACGAACCGCAGCCGCACCTCCCGCAGCAAGGCCTCGTCGAGAGCCACCTCCGGGTGCAGCGTGGGCGGCCCCAGCTCGAGCTCGCGCAGGTCGCCCTGCTTCACCGGCAGCGGGTCGAGCTCGAACCGGCCCAGCGCCAGCTCGAGGCGCCCCTCGGCGCCCTGCCACCCCCCGATCCGCAGGGCCTCCAGGGCGGCGACCGTGGCCCGGGTGCTCCAGAAGCCGCCCAGGGGATCGCGCTGCCGCACCAGCCACAGGAGGGCGTCGCGGACCATGCCGCCGTACCCGCCGTGGCGGACGAGCGCCTGCGCGGCCAGGCCGGTGGTCTCGACGTCGCCCGCGCGGCCGCCGGCGCCGGTGAGGGTGGCGCCGCCCTTCCAGTACAGCCCCCCGTCGGGGCCCGGCCGGGCGAGCGAGACCAGGCCCCGCACCAGCGCCTCGACCTGGTGGTCGCTCCCCTCGAGCCCGGCCAGGGCCCGAGCGCCCAGCGCCAGCTCGTACGCCTGGGCGGCGCCGTCGACGTGCGCCCCCAGCCAGGCCAGGCTCGCCTCCGCCTCGGCCAGGCGGCCGGCGGTCCTCAGGCTGCCGACGGCGTAGGCGGTGACGGCGAAGGCGCTCACCCTCCCCAGGCTGGGGAACGAGCCGTCGGCCCGCCGCCAGCCGAGGAGCCCGGCCACCGCCCGCTCGATCCGGTCCGGCTCCACCGGCAGCCCCGCCTCGCTCAGGGCCGCCAGCTCCTGGAGACCGAGGGCGGTCAGCCACAGGCTGGGGGTGTCGCCGGGGTGGAGGCTGAAGGCCCCGCTGGTGTGCTGGAAGCGCCGCAGCCGCTCCAGGCCCTGGTGCGCGAACTCCCGCGCCTGCTGGGCCGCCTCCGTCAGGGCGACCCCCCGGCGCTCGAGGTCGACCAGCACCAGGCTGGGGTAGGTGGCGGCGGTGGTCTGCTCGAAGCAGCCCGTCGGCTGGCGCGCCAGGGCCTGCAGCGCCAGGGTGGCCTCGGCGGCCAGGCCGGGCGCCACCCGCAGCGCCACGCTGCGCGGCGAGCGGAGCTTGCTGACCCGAGGGTCGAGGCGCACCTGCGCCACCGCCTCGGGCCCCGACAGGACCACGTCGTGAGCGACGCCGACCTCGCGTCCGGGCGCGTCCACGACCAGCTGCGCCTCGCTGCGGGCCGAGGTCACCTCCGCGGCCTCGGGGGCGCGCGCCACCACGCGCAGGGCCGCGGCGCCCGGAGCGGTCGCCTCCAGCGGCACGGCGAACAGGGCCACCCCCGCCTCGGCCGAGATCTGCCGCGGGGGCTCGCCCGCCAGCCCGCCCTCCACCCGCGACCCCAGCTCGACCCGCCCCGCCTCCAGCCCCGGGGGGAGGGTGACCCGCACCGCCGCCTCGAACCGATCGCCCAGCCACACCCGCTCGGGCACCAGGCAGGCCACCTGCAGCGGGCCGGCCGGGGCGAAGTCGGGGACGGCGGCAGCAGAGGGCGCCGTGGGCTCGCCTTCCGGGAGGATGGCCGCCACCTCGACGGCGTCCGGCGGAGGCGGAGCCGTCTGCTCGGGGGCCACCAGCGCGACGGCGCCCAGGCCCGCGCCCAGGATCAGCGCCAGGAGGGCGGCCGAGAGGGCGGGCCCGATCCCGCGCCGGGTGAGGCCGGCGCCCTCGCTGGCGAGGTCGAGCAGGAGCTCGCTGCTGGGAGGCGGCGGGGCCTCGAGGGCCCCCGCCCAGGAGGAGCCCGAGCCGGTGAGGGGTGGGGCGTGCAGCAGCGGGTCGAGGGCCGCGGCGGGGTCGGCGCCGAGGGCGCCCGCGGCCGCGGCCGCGCTGACCTCGCTCGCCGCCGGCGCCGCGGGGACGGCGGTGGCGCGGGCCAGCGCCGCCAGCGCCGGCGCCGCCGCCAGGCCGTGCTGCACCGCCGGCTCCAGGGACTGGCGCAGCGCGACCAGACCCCGGCGCACCCGCGATGAGACGGTCCCCTCGGGGCAGCCGAGGACCTCGGCGACCTCGGCCAGCGGCAGCCCCTCGAGGTAGCGCAGCGTGAGCGCGTGGCGCAGGCGAGGCGACAGCGAAGCCAGGGCCGCCCGCACCGCGCCCACCTCCTCGTCGCGGGCCGCCGCCTCGTCCGGGCCGGGGGTCGCCGCGCGCTCGGGGCGCGCCGCCGCCTGCTCGCGCCGCTCCCGCCGGCCCCGCTCGCGCAGGGCGTTGCAGGCGGTGTTCGAGACGATCCGGAACAGCCACGGCCGCAGCGGCCGCCCCGGCTCGAGGGTGGGCGCCGCCTGGAGCGCGCGCACGAACGCCTCCTGCGCCGCGTCCTCGGCGGCGGACGGGTCCCCGGTGACCTGCAGGGCGATCCGGTAGGCGGGCGGCCAGAACCGGCGCAGCAGGTCGTCGACCGCGGCGGGCTCCTTGGCCGCGAGGCGGCGCGCCAGGTCGGCCTGGGCCAGCTTCGCGGGATCGAGATCGGCGGGGACCGGGACGGGCATGGCGTCCTCCTCCGCCTTCTCTACACCGCCCGGCTCCTCGGCCATCCCTCGCTCCGCAACCCTCGATCCCCCAAGGGGTCCAGCCCGATCCTAAGATGTCCGCAGCCATGGAACCCGCCACCCGCGCCGCGCTCGAGGAGAAGGTCGCCCTGTTCCCCACCGGGCCCGGGGTCTACACCTTCCTCGACGCCGCGGCCCGTGTGATCTACGTGGGCAAGGCCAAGAACCTGCGGGCCCGCGTGCGGAGCTACCTGCGGGCCGGCGACGACGGGCGGCTGTTCTACCGCCACCTGATCCGCACCCTGCGCGACGTGCAGTCCTTCAGCACCGACACCGAGAAGGAGGCGCTGCTGCTGGAGAACACGCTGATCAAGCGGCACCGCCCGCGCTGGAACATCAAGCTCACCGACGACAAGTCGTTCCTGCAGATCGAGCTCACCACCCACGCCCAGTGGCCCAAGACGCGCCTGGTGCGGGTGCGCAGCCGGGGCAAGAAGGGCAAGGTGTTCGGCCCCTACTCCAGCGCCCGCTCGGTGCGCGAGACGCTGCGGCACGTCAAGCGGTGGTTCCCCCTGCGGACCTGCAGCGACGCCGAGCTGCGCCAGCGGACGCGCCCCTGCATCGAGTACGAGATGGGCCGCTGCCTGGCGCCCTGCGTCGCCCGCTGCACCCCCGAGGAGTACGAGCAGGTGGTCCAGGAGGCGACGCTGTTCCTGGAGGGAAAGGACGAGTCGCTGCTGCCGCGGCTGCGCGAGCGCATGGGCGAGCACTCCCGCGCCCTGCGCTACGAGCAGGCGGCGCGGGTGCGCGATCAGATCCGGGCGATCGAGCGGACCCTCGAGGCCCAGCGCATGGCGAAGGAGGGCAGCCGCGACCAGGACGCGTTCGGGATCGCCAGCCACCACGGCCTGGTGGTGGTGCTCCACCTGCCGGTGCGAGAGGGGAACGTCACCGAGCCCGCCACCTACGAGCTCAACACCGAGCTGCTCCCGTCGGAGGCGCTCAACGCCTTCCTGGGCCAGTTCTACGGCGAGGGCCGCTACGTGCCCCACGAGGTGCTGCTGCCCTGCGACGTGGAGGACACCGAGCTGTTGAGCGAGGTCCTGTCCGAGCGGCGCGGCAGCCAGGTGGCGGTCAAGGCGGCGCTGCGGGGGGACCGCAAGGCCCTGGTCGACCTGGCCTGCAAGAACGCCGCCCTGGCCCTCGAGACCGGCGAGCAGAAGCGCAAGGTGACGGCCGAGGTGCTGGAGCGGCTGCGGGACGCGCTGGAGCTGACCCGCCTGCCGCGGCGGATCGAGTGCTTCGACGTGTCCACCATTCAGGGTGCGTTCACCGTCGCGTCGAAGGTGCGGTTCGTGGAGGGCGACGCCGACCCGGCCGGGTACCGCACCTACAAGGTGCGGACCGTCGAGGGGCAGGACGACTTCGCCGCCATGGAGGAGGTGATCGGGCGCCGGCTGGCGCGCGGCCTCGAGGAGGGGGACCTGCCCGATCTGATCGTGGTGGACGGCGGTCCGCCCCAGCTGGCGCGGGCGCTGGAGGCGGCGCGCCGGGTGGGGCTCCCGCCCCAGCGGACCGAGCTGGTGGGCCTGGCCAAGGCCCGCCGCACCGACGACGAGGAGAGCCTGCGCGCCTTCGAGCGCGTCCACCTGCCGCGCGGCGGCGCGCCGGTGGTCCTGGAGCCCGCCTCCCTGGAGTGCCGCTTCCTGGCGCGGATCCGCGACGCCGCGCACCGGACCGCGATCCGCTACCACCGGGAGCTGCGGCGCAAGAGCGCCTTGCGCTCGGGCCTGGAGGAGGTGCCCGGCGTAGGTCCCAAGCGGCGCCTGGCGCTGCTGCAGCGGTTCGGCAGCCTCAAGCGGATCCGCGAGACGAGCGTCGACGAGCTGGCGGAGCTGCTGCCGCGCTCGGTGGCCGAGACGGTGGCCGAGTTCCTGGCGCGGGAGCAAGGGGAGGCGCGCTCTCCCGGTAGCTCCCCCGGGGACTCGCCAGATCCTTAAACTGTCCCGCCATGACCCTCACCCTCGACGATGGCCGCTCCGAGCTGACGGTGTGGACCTACAAGGACGGGCTCCTGGCCCGGCTGGCCCACGACCTGGCCCTCGCCGCCACGGGCTTCAGCGCCACCGCCGAGGTGGAGGGTGACCTGGTGCGGGTCGAGGTGCGGGCGCCGGTGGCGGGGCTGCGCGTGCGGGGGCAGGTCAAGCGCGGTGAGGTGGTCCCGCTGGGGGACAAGGAGCACCGCGACATCGCCGACAACGTGAAGGGCCCGCGGGTGCTCGACGGCGCGCGGCATCCCGAGGTGCTGTATCGCGGCGAGGGCCGCCGCGCCGGCGACCGGGTGCGGCTGGAGGGAGCGCTGACGCTGCGCGGCGCCTCCCGTCCCCTGGCGGTCGAGGGTCGCTGGCAGGCCGCGGGCGGCGAGGTCACCGCCAGCGGAGAGGTGGAGCTGCGCCCGAGCGAGTGGGGGATCGAGCCCTTCACCGCGCTCATGGGCGCGCTCAAGGTGCAGGATCGGGTCCGGGTGAGCTGGACCCTGCGCTACAGGGATGAGGGAGCGAACGCATGAGTGACGAGGCCGAGGACGCGGTCCACAACCCGTGCCCCAAGTGCAAGACGGCCCTCGAGGAGATCGAGGAGCGCGAGGTCCCCTTCCTGGGCTGCACCACCTGCTTCGGGCTGTTCGTCACGGCCCGGGACCTGCACGACTACGTGGTCCGCGCCGCCGGCGCTCTGCCGGTCGGCGAGGCCTTCACGGTGCTGCTCGACAACGCGATGGCCGGCAAGACCACGCCCGCGGCGCGGCGCTGCCCGCGCTGCGAGCAGCCGCTCAACCGCATGGGCTTCGGCGAGGCGCCCTTCGTGATCCTCGACCTGTGCCCCGACGACGGCCTGTGGCTCGACAAGAAGGAGCTGACCAAGGTCCTGCGCGCCTCACGCGCCCAGGCAGCCACCATGGGCCTGATCGAGGCCTTCCACGACGAGGACGAGGGCGAGGACGAGGCCGAGGCCGCCTATTGAGGCGGGCTACGCCGCGCCGCGGTCCTTGAGGATCTGGGCCAGGAACTTCCCGGTGCCGAACTTCTTCTTGCGGCGCGCGGGCGCGGCCGCGGGCAGGCCGACCCGGCGGCGGGCGAGGACGGTGCA
>JAWLGW010000131.1:1644-10428 GCA_041690735.1 Planctomycetota bacterium | reverse complement strand
ATCACCACCTCGTACAGCCCGTCGAGGTCGAGGGCCCGGGTGGCGGTGAACAGGTCCTCGCCCTCGAGGAACTCGCAGGTGTAGTAGCACTGCTCCTCGCCCTCGGGTCCCGAACCGGTGCCGAAGTCGAACACCGCGACCAGGTTGGGGTGGTCGAGGCGGGCCAGGACCCGGAACTCGTGCATGAAGTAGTCGCGGCTGCTGGGGTCCCCCTTGAGCAGCTTGAGCGCCAGCGGGCGGTCCTCGAGGGCGTCGTGGACCAGGAACACCTCCGCCATGCCGCCCTCGCCCAGCTTGCGCAGGATCCGGTACCGGTCGGCGAAGGTCCGCTGCTCCATGAGGAGAGGTTACCCCAGCGGGGGTCGTCGGCGGGCGGGTTCGGGTGGTAACCTCGGGGGCCGTGGCGCCTCGGGGATTCCCCGGCAGGCAGCGAAGGAGTCAGCGTGGGCACCTACTTCGTCGGCGAGGGAGACGCGCACTGCGTCGACCACCCGCCCGTCTTCGCCTGTCGGGAGCACAAGCAGCTCCTCCGCTTCTCCGCGCGGTTCGTGGCGGAGCTGCTGGCGACCGCGCAGGACGTGATGCCGGGCAACCCCGACGAGATCGTGGGCTCGTTCCTGCCCCCCGCCGCTCCGGGCTACCGCCTGCCCGAGTTCCTGATCCCCCCCAAGGTGATCCTGTACAACCCGCGCAACCTGACGGGGCCCGACGCGATGCCGTACATCATCGCGCTGGTCGACAAGAAGTTCTTCGGGGTCCCCGCCCGCTACCTCACGCCTGACCGGTTCGACGGGTGCGAGGACTGCAAGGAGCGGGTGCGCCAGGCGCGCCGCCGCCGGCAGCAGGGCACCGGCCCGGCCCGGCGCCCGCCGGGCGCCCGCCCGCCGGGGCCTTCGGGCAGCGGCGTCCGCCCCGCCCCTGGGGTCGCGGACAGCGGAGTCCGGCGCGCCCCCGGGGCCCCCGGGCCGCGACCGCGCCCGCGTCCCCGCTAGCGGCGGTGCCCGCGCCCGATCTCCCCCCCGGTCGTCCCCTGATCTGTCTGGTCGGCCTCCGCGGCGCGGGGAAGTCCACCCTGGGAGCCCGCCTCGCAGCGGCCTCGGGGCGCGCCTTCGTGGACCTCGACCGCGCCGTGGAGGGGCGCGCCGGGCGCTCGATCCGGGCCCTGTTCGAGGAGCAGGGCGAGGCAGGCTTCCGCGCCCTGGAGGCCCGCACGCTGGCCGAGACCCTGGCCCTGTTCGGAGCGGAGGGCGCCCCGCCCGCGGTGATCGCCACCGGCGGGGGGGTGGTGGAGCGGAGCGAGAATCGCGCCTTGCTGCGCCCGGCCTTCACGATCTACCTGGCGGCGTCGCCCGATGTGCTGGCGGCCCGGGTCACGGGGGACGCGAGCAGCGACCGCCCGGCGCTGAGCGAAGGCGGCCCCCTGGCCGAGGCACAGGCCTTGTTCGCCCGCCGAGATCCGCTGTATCGAGAGGTCGCCGACGCGGTGATCGACGCCAGCGGCGCGATCGACGAGGTGCTGGCGGCGCTGCTGGCGCGGGTCGCGCCGGGCGCCCCCTAACTCAACGCACCGGCCCGCGGCCTCGCTGCTGCGCGTCGTCCGACAGCTCCTTGAGGAGCACCACCAGGGCCACGCCCCCGACCAGCAGGGCGAGGACGCCCAGGCCCACCCAGGCCACCGCGCCCTCGAGGCCCGACAACAGCGCCGCCGCGTCCTCCCCGCTCGCCAGCCGCTCCTCGCGCGCCCGCAGGAAGCGGGCGACCCCCCAGAACACCGCGGCCACTCCCCCCAGGCCGCCGGCCAGCGTGAGGATCAGCAAGCAGCCGTAGCCGGCCGCCCCCACGCGCTGGCGCTCGTCAACCGACACGGGTCCTGGGGGCGTCCGGGGGCGTCATCGCCCCTCATGCTATACTCGCGCCGCCTCGTGCCGGTCGGTCTTGGGCGCTGCGCGCGGGGCTGGATTCGGGCCGGACGCGGGAGTCCATGGGGCCCCGTTCGCCCCATTCGCTGACGGTGCCGCTGAGGCTCGGCATGCTGGTCGACTTCGACGAGGTCTTCGTCCGCTACGCGCTGGAGGAAGGGTACGTCACCGCCGAGCAGGTCGAGCGCTGCCGCGCGATCCAGCGCGACGAGCAGAGGTCGGCGCGCAGCTACTACATCGGCCAGCTGCTGATCCAGCGGCGCTACCTGTCGTGCGAGGACTTCCTCGCCATCGAGAACGCCCTCGACCAGCAGATCTACGAGTGCGCCACCTGCAAGGCGCGCTACGCGCGCAAGGAGCTGGCGAAGGGCTCGCTCGACTGCCGCGGCTGCGGAGAGCGGATCGAGGTCGAGGGGAACGGCCGCCTCTCCATGGCCGAGATCCTCACCAGCCGCGACCCGCGCGACCTGACGATCTCGCTGGTCAAGGCGCCGCGCACCCGGACGTCGACCCGCGCCCGGACGCGGAGCTCCGGCCGCAGCCGCCGTCCGTCGCGACGCAGCCGGCTCGATCGAGGCGCGCTGTCGGTCGACGCCACCGACCTCGAGGGGCTCGAGCGCTACGAGATCATCGAGGAGCTCGGGCGGGGCGGCATGGGCATCGTCTTCAAGGCGCGGCAGGTGGACATCGACCGCCTGTGCGCGCTGAAGGTGATCAAGGCGGGGCCCAAGGTCCCCGAGGTGCAGATCAACCGCTTCGTCCAGGAGGGGCGCAGCGCCGCCCGGCTGGGCCACCCGAACATCATTACGATCTTCGACTGCGGGCGCTATCGCGACACCTTCTACGTGGCCATGGAGTTCATCGACGGCCGCTCGCTGGCGCAGATCCTGGCCGAGGACGGACCGCTGCCGATCCCGCGCGCGCTCGAGGTCATGGACGACCTGCTGGCGGCCGTGGGCTACGCCCACGAGAGCGGGGTGGTGCACCGCGACCTCAAGCCGGCCAACGTCCTGATCGAGCGCGACCGCGGCCGCGCGCGCTTGATCGACTTCGGCCTCGCCAAGGACCACGAGCAGAGCATGGAGCTGACCCAGGAGGGGCAGATCCTGGGCTCGCCCTTCTACCTGTCGCCCGAGCAGACCCGGGGCCACAGCAAGGACGTGGACGGCCGCGCCGACGTGTTCGCCCTGGGGGTGATCCTGTACGAGCTCCTGACCGGCAAGCGGCCCTTCACCGGGCGCTCGGCGGCGGACGTCTACTCCAAGATCCTGCACGCGCGGCCCACGCCGCCTACGGTCCTCGACCCCGAGATCGACCAGGAGCTGCAGGCGATCATCCTCAAGGCGCTGGAGAAGTCGCCGGGCGATCGGTTCCCCAGCGCCGAGGCGTTCGCCGAGCGGCTGCGCCACTACGGCGAGACGCGCGCCTCGGGGGCGCGCAGCGCGACGCGCCGGATGCGTGCGGCGTCGGGCAAGCGCGCCGCGGTGCGGTCGGGCGCCAGCGGCCGCGCCACGCCCTCGCGTCCGATCCGCGCCTCGACGCGCGCCCGCACCAGCTCGATCGAGCGGGACCGCAGCCGCGGCCCCGAGCCGATCCCCGGGCGCGGCGGCGGCGGGGTGTGGATCCTGGCCGGCCTGGTGGCGGTGGCCGTGGCGGGGGCCGTGGTCGTCGCGGCGCGAGGGCCGACCCCGCCACCGCTCGGACCGACGGACGCCGTGGCCGACGCGACGACGGGCGCCGGCGACCCGGCCGCTGGGAACCCGGCCGCTGGGAACCCGGCCGCTGGCGACCCGGCCGCTGGGAACCCTCCTCGCCCCGAGGACCGCCGCAGCCCCGAGGAGAGGGCCTGGGATCGAGCCGAGGCCTACCTGGCCGCCCACCCGGGTGACCTGCTGGGGGCGCTGCCCCTGTTCCGCGACGTGCGCCACCGGGGCGGCGCCTGGGGGGAGAAGGCCGCCGCCCGAGTGAAGGAGCTGGAGCGAGGCCTGGCGGCGCAGGTGGCCGACGTCACGTCGCGCGCGGCCGCGGCCGCCGCCACCGGCCGGTTCGCGCAGGCGCTGGAGCTGCTCGACGGCGCCGCGCTGCGCTACGAAGGGGTGCCCGCCGCCTCGCGCCTCGCCCATGACCGGCTGCGCGTCGAGCAGGAGGCGGTCACCCTCGCGACCACCATGGCCGAGGCGGCGCGCACCGAGGCGAGCCGGGGCGAGCTGGCCGCGGCCATCGAGGTGCTCGACGGGTGGGAGGCGAGCGACGTCGAGGCGGCGGACCGGCTGATCGGCGAGGCGCGGGAGGGGATCGAGGCGCTGCGGCGCGCCGCCCGCGCCTCGCAGGCCGAGGCGGCCGCCGAGGCCCGGCGGGCAGCCGAGGCGGCGCTCGAGCGAGTGCCCGAGCTCCTGGCCGCGCGCCGCTATGCCGACGCGCTGGCCGCCCTGACCGCCGCCAGCCGCGCGGGCGCGGGGCCGGCGCCTCGCCTGGAGCGGCTGCGGGCGCTGGCGACCCGGGCCCAGGCGCTGGTCGAGGCGGTCCGCAGCGGGGGCCAGGCGCTGGTGGGCGTGGAGGTCGAGGTCGAGGGCGTCCGCGGCAAGGTGGAGGCGGTGCGGGACGGCGTGATCGAGATCGGCGTCCGGAGCGGGGGCCGGGTGGTGCACGACCTCGCGCTCCTCCCCGCCACCACGCTGGCGGAGCTGTTCGCGACCCTGTCCGCCGGGCGCGGCCCCGAGGGAGCGGTGACCCGCGGCGCGTTCCTCCTGACGGAGGGGGACGCGGCGGGCGCCCTGGAGGCCCTGTCGACCGCCAGCCGGGCGGGGGTCGCCCTGGGGCTGCTCGCCGAGGACCTGGCTCGCCTCGAGCGCGAGGCGGCCGCGGCCGAGGCCTCGGCCCGCCGCGAGGGGTCCGGCGGGGCTGCGGAGGAGCGCGTCCAGGACGACGGGCGCATGGTCGTCATCCCGGGCGGCACCTTCTTCATGGGGATCAACGCCAACCGGATCGAGGAGAGCCGCTTCGACGAGATCATCGGGCGCGAGGTCACGCTCGACGCGTTCCGGATCGACAAGTACGAGGTCACCAACCGGCAGTACGGGCAGTTCCTGGCCTACGTCGAGCGTCACCCCCGCCGCGCGCATCGAGGCTGCCATCCCCTGGAGCCCAGGGACAAGGACCACACCCCCGAGGGGTGGGGGGACCCGCGCTTCGCCGGGGACGCGCACCCGGTGGTGGGCGTCGACTGGTACGACGCCTACGCCTTCGCCCGCTGGGCGGGCAAGCGCCTCCCCACCGAGGCCGAGTGGGAGCGGGCGGCTCGGAGCGTCGACGGGCGGACCTACCCCTGGGGCTCGACCTGGCAGCCCGAGCGCCTGACCTTCGCCGAGCGGGTGTTCGGGCGGGCGATCCGCACCGAGGCCGACCTCGAGGCGTTCGTGCAGCTCGCTCGGACGACCGAGCGGCGGCTCACGGCGCGCGTCGACGCCCTGCCGGCGGGCTGCAGCCCCGACGGCCTCCACCACGCGGCGGGCAACGTCCTGGAGTGGACGGCGGACTGGCATCACCGCGACTATTACGTCGAGGCGGCGCGGCGCGGGGAGAACACCAACCCCAAGGGGCCCAAGAGCGGCGAGCTCAAGGTGGCCCGCGGCGGCTCGTGGTTCGACCTCGACCCCAAGGTGCTCACCACCACCGCCCGTGAGCCCCTCAAGCCCGAGGTGCGCCGCCCCTGGATCGGCTTCCGCTGCGCCCTCGACGCCGACGCCCCGCCTCCCCGCCGCCTGAGGTAGCGGTGGAGCTCGGCGGGCGGCGGGTCCGAGCGAGCGCCGGGACCTTCGCTCGCGCCGACGCTTTCAGCTACCGTGGGGGGCGTGAGCGACGCCGCGAGCCAAGCGCCGGACGAGGGCGAGGTCATGCCGTTCGGCCAGGCCCTGGTCGCTCAGGGGTTGGTGTCGGCGGAGGAGGTCGAGCGGACGGTCGGGCTCCAGGGTCAGCTCGCGCGGCGGGGCGTGTTCCTCCGGCTGGGCGAGCTGCTGGTGGCTCGGGGGGTGCTCGACCAGGAGACCGTCAGCCGGGTGCTCGAGCTCCAGGGCACCGTGATCCTGGTCTGCCCCCAGTGCCTGGCGCAGTTCAACGCGATCGCCTACCACGCCAGCCGCGCCTACTCGTGCTCGCGCTGCGGCGAGGGGCTGCGCAAGGCGACGGAGCTGGAGGACGTGGCCGTCGAGGACACGCTGGTCCACTCCGACTGGGCCGACGCCTTCGAGCTGCGCGAGGGGCACACCTTCGGCAACTACGAGATCCTGGGGCTGATCTCCCGCGGCGGCATGGGGATCGTCTACAAGGCGCGCCAGCGCGGCCTCGATCGGATCGTGGCCCTCAAGGTCATGGCGGACCCCGACGCCCGGCCGGAGGACCGGGAGGCGTTCCGGCAGGAGGCTCGCGCGGTGGCCGCCCTGCGCCACCCGAACATCGTGGCGATCCACGAGGTCGGCCGGGTCGGCGACGTCGACTTCTACAGCATGGACTACGTGGAGGGCCTGCAGCTGCAGCGCGCCGTGGCCAGCGAGGGCCTGAACGCTCGCGACGTCGTGGTCGCGCTGGTGGAGGTGTGCGACGCGGTGGCCTACGCCAACGGGCAGGGCATCCTGCACCGCGACCTCAAGCCGCAGAACATCCTCGTCGACCGCCACCGTCGCCCGATCCTGATCGACTTCGGCATCGCGGGCGACGAGCGCGAGCCGGGGACGAGCGAGCCGATCCTGGGCAGCCCCGCCTACCTGCCGCCCGAGTACATTTCGGGCACCGGCGGCTACGACCGACGGGGTGAGGTGTACGCCCTGGGCGCGACCCTCTACACGGTGCTGGCGGGGCGACCGCCGCACTCGGGGATCGACACGGTGCAGATCCTCCGGCAGGTGCGCCACGGCAAGGTGGTCCCGATCCGTTCGCTCCGCCGCTCGATCGACCGCGACCTCGCCACCATCGTCATGACCGCGCTCAGCGCCGGCCCCGAGTCCCGCTACGCCAGCGTGGGGGACCTGGCCTCCGACCTGCGCCGGTGGCTGGGCGGCGACGAGGTGGCCGGTCAAGCCAGCCCGCTGCAGCGGCTGTGGCAGCTCAAGCGCGGCAAGGTGGCGGCGACGGTGGGCCTGGCCGTCGCCCTGTTGTTGCCCGTCTCCACCGGCCTCCTGTCGCTGCGGATTCGGGAGCTCGATCGCCAGCTCGAGGAGGAGCAGCGACAAGGGGAGCGCCAGCGTCACGCGCTGCAGGAGGCGCTGGTGAGCGCGCGCCTCGAGTTGGCGCGGGCCCGCGCCGCCGCGGGCGACCGCGAGGGCGCGCGGTCGCTCCTCGATCAGCTGCACGCCCTCCACGGCCTGGCGGCGTTCCGGGGGCGCATCGAGACGGCGCGCCGGGAGCTCCTCGAGGGGGAGCCGCAGGGGGAGTGAGGGACGCGCTAGGCCCGGCGGCGCCGTGCCAGGCGCTCGCGGGCGCGGGGGGGCGCCTCGAACACCTCGTCCCAGGCCACGTCGAGCTTGCGCAGGGCCGCGGGCAAGGGGTGGGCGATGCGCCGCTCGCCCTCGTGGCGCACGAGGTCGAGCTCGTCGAGCTTGGCGAGGGCGTCGCCGACGTCGAACCGGATGCGGGCGCGGTAGCGATCCCACAGGAACGCCTCGGCCTCGGCGGCGAGTCGCGCAGGCGTCAGGCCTTCCTGCCCGGCGCGGGCGAGGAGGGCGTAGGCGATCAGCACCTCCTTGGTCTCCTCCTCCCCAGCGAGGCTGGCCAGGCGGGCGACCACCGAGCTGTTGCTCGCCATGGTGATCGCGTACAGGTGCTCGGCCAGCACGGTCACGTAGCTGGCGCGGATCTTGGAGTAGTCGAGGACGGTCTTGCCGCCGTAGATCCCGCCGACCAGCACGAACAGCGGCAGCAGCAAGGCCTTGAAGGGCACGGCCAGGAGCTTGGCGACCCCCGGGGTATAGAGGTAGGCCAGGCGGAGCATCTTCCAGGCGGAGATCGCCGCGGCGCCGCCCGAGCCCGACAGCTTGAGCTTGTCGAGCAGCTTCATCTTCACCCGCACCGTCGGCAGCAGGAGCTCGAGGTCGGCCCGCGGCACATCCTTGAACAGCTTGAGCAGCACCCACGGCTGATCGCGGGTCCGCACGGCGATCGCGACCCGGCGGTAGGTCGGCACCTCCCGCTCCACCAGCCGGAACAGCTTGCGCGCCGGCCGCAGGGTCACGGCCTTGGCGCCGGCGCCCCGCGTGAACACCCGCAGCTCCTCCACCGCGTCGAGGTCGGGGTCGATGTTCAGCTGGATCAGCACCTCGCGGTCGCTGGCGCTCATGAGCTCGGTGAGCGCCACGCGCGAGAAGTTGGCTCGCTGGAGGAGGTGCTCCAGCCGCTCGAGCAGCCGCCCCACGGGGGCCTCGGGCAGCGGCCGGGCCACCGGGACCGCGTCGCGGTCGGGGTCGAACGGCGCGTACAGGCCGTCGACCAGCCGGCCCTGCCCGCCGGCGTAGTGGTGGAACAGCGCCTCCACCACCCGCCCCAAGGCCCAGAAGTCGTCGCGAGCCGGCCCCTCGGGGAACAGCAGCGCCAGCTCGGCGGTCAGGTGCGGGACGCGGCACGGAACGTAGCGTGGCACGGCGTCATTCTCGGCGACGGGCCGCTGAAGGGCTATGCAAACCCGGCCAGGTGTTGGAAGGAGTCGGACGCGGACGCAAGACGCCGGCGGTTTGGAGCACCTCGCGCGCATGCGGGTCCTGGCGAGGCGTGGCTGTTGGACCGTCCCGCAGCGAGCACGCGCGGGGTGGGCGGAGCGGCGGCGCGCGCGGCTCAGCCGAGTCCGGCCGCTGTGGATCGCAGGGAGGAGCCGCGCGCG
>JAWLGW010000131.1:0-1634 GCA_041690735.1 Planctomycetota bacterium | reverse complement strand
CTGCGCCCCCCCGCCCCCCGCCGGCGCCTCTTCGGGGGGAATCTGGGGGGGCGAAGGCCCCCCAGAAACCACACTGAGTCTCCTTGAGCGTTCCGCGGGGGCTGGCTACGATGCCAAAGTCCCGGCAGCAGCCGGGCAGCGGCGGGGAACATGCAAGTCTCGTATTTGCAGGGCCTTGAGTCATGAGGCGCCCGTGAAGGTCCTCCGGCTCGCCGACGCTCGTGTCCTCCTGTGGGCGCAGGACCGGGAGGGCGAGCCGTTCGAGGTCTCACGGATGGTGACGGCGGCCCTGCAGCCGCTGTGCCCGACGGCGCCTCGCTGTCCGCGGGAGGTCGAGGAGGCGGGTCCCTTCGGCCGTCCGCCGGCCTGGATCGACCCCCACGAGGAGCCGATCGGCCCCTGCGCCTACCGCTTTCACACCCGGGGCGAGTGCCTGCGCCATCGCAACCAGGCGGCCCTCGAGGCTGCCTTGCTGGGGCCCGATGAGGCCGGCCGGGCCCGCAGGCTGCTCGAGGCCATGGGCTACCGGGTTCGCGAGGAGGCCCTCGACCCGGCCCGGCTTCGCTCGCGCATCCTCCTGGCGCATGGGGCCGTCGGCCCCACGCACCAGGTGCGCCTCCTCAACGCCCCCGGGCTCGGCTCCCTCGTCCTGGTGCGCGAGGGGCCCTGTCAGCGGGCCAAGCCCCACCGCCCTCGCTGCCTGCGGGTGCTGCCGGTGGGGGGCAACAGGTGACGCGAGGGCTCCTCGCTGCCAGCCTGGTGCTCGTCCTGGCCGGCTGCGGCGCCCCCGCGCGGCGCGCCGGCCCTCCGCCCACGACGAGGCCGCTCCAGGTGCCCGCCGCCCTGGAGGGGATCTCGGAGCGCCTGGCGGAGGCAGCCAGCGTCGGGCGCGCCTCCTCGGTGCTGATCCGCAAGCAGGCGAACCTCGTCAAGACCGGCTCCGCCTACGGCTGGGGCCTGCTGGAGCACTTCGCCGGGATCCTCGACCCCCTCGACTACGACTGGCCGCGCCGCGTGGTCTCCTTTCCCCTGTACCTGCTGTTCGGGTGGGTCGACCTGTCCGTCACCCGTGGGTCGGGCTTCTTCGTCGCCGCGGACCTGGTCCTGACCAACGCCCACGTGGTGACCAACGCCGCCAGCCTGACTTTGTTCCTGGCGGACGGACGGTCGGCTCGCGGCGCGGTGCTGACCGTGGACGAGGAGCGCGACCTGGCGCTGCTGCGGGTGGACGGTCTGCCGGGGGCGCCGCCGCCCCCCCTGGAGCTGCGGGCCGACGGCGGCACCGTGGGGGAGCCCGTCCTGGCGGTGGGGTTCCCCACCCGGGAGACCTTCGGCGGCTGGGATGAGCTCGCCGGGCCGGCCAACCCCCGGGTGACGGTGGGCCTGGTGTCGGCGCACGAGGTCGACCTCGGCAACGACGCCACCCGCTACATCGAGACTGACGCGGCCCTCAATCCGGGCAACAGCGGGGGCCCGCTGCTGGGCCTCGACGGTCGGGTCCTGGGCGTGGCGACCATGATCGGGGCGGGGAAGCAGAATGAGGGGTATGCGGTGCCCTCCGTCGTCGCCCTGCGGCTGCTGGGGGAGCACCTGGGCGAGGGGGCGGCGGACGTCGGCTCCAACGAGTCGGCGGA
>JAWLGW010000130.1:0-10435 GCA_041690735.1 Planctomycetota bacterium | reverse complement strand
GCCGGCAGGGTGCCGGTCGGCGGTCACTGTTCAGGGGCACGCGCGGTGACGACGAACCGGTGGAAGAACGAGACGGCACCCGGCTCGTCGAGCGTCCGCAGATAGGCCTCGCGAAAGCGTTCGGCGGCCTCTTCCGAGCCGAATACGTCGTTCAGGTAGGTTCTCGCCTGCTCAAACCGAGCGTCGTAGTTGGCGCGCTCGGCCGCCAGCTCGGGGCCAAAGAACGAGCTCGCGACGGTCCGCACGCGCAGGTCGGAGAAGCCCTGCTCCAGCAGGGCTTGCGCGACCTCGCGGCCTGATTCGAGGCCGGGGCAGCCCGCGCGGCGGAGGAGGTCGAGCCCCTGCCGGATCTCGGGCGGCTGGGGGTGGACGCCGCTGAACAGGCCGTCGAGCTCGCTCACGAGCACGGCTCCACCCGGCCGTAGACAGCGACGCGCCTCTGCGATCACGGCGCGACGTCTGTCGGGGTCGAGGTGCTCGAGGACGAAGCGGAGCAGGATCAAGTCGAACGTTCCGTGGGGGTGGGGGAGGGCCGTCAGGTCGCCCACCTCGAAGACCGGCGCTGGAGCGGTGCGAGCCGCAGCCTGGGCGGCCGCCCTGCGCACTCGCGACCCTGAGCGATCACAGCCGAACACTGTCACTGCGGGGAACGTCGCCGCCACACGCCTCGTCACGGCGCCCGACCCGCAGCCGGCGTCGAGGACGAGGGAGCCTGCGGCCAACTCCAGCTCTGCGAGCTCGACCCGCGGATCGTACTGAGGCAAGGCGGTCTGATGCTCGAGGCGGTCGAACTCCTGCGGGGACTCCAGCGGGTACCGCGCCATCACGTGCGGATTTCCGGCGCAGGGCGGCTTGGCGCTCCCCGCAAACCCCGATTCCGCAGGAGGGGACCGAACCGCTCCAGGCAGTCGAAGGCCCAGCGCGAGGGCTGGTGCATCTGGAGCACGATCACCTCGTGTCCACTACGCATCGGGTGAGGCGCGGGCGGCAGCTCCTCGCGAACGCAGCCGCAACGGACGAAGAAGCGCTCCGTGAGCTTGCGCAGGGCGACGCAGAGCATGGTCGCACCCGGATCCGCGAACCGCTCGGCGAGGATTGCCGCCGTCAGCTCGAACACCTCCCTCTTGAGCTCCGGCGCGACTCCCCTGGGGGAGATCCAGAACCCGCCCCCGTAAATGAGTTCGGTGCCGCGGGTGCGGTGGTCCTGAATGATCTTCTGGACTCGCGCGGCGTGCACCGGCGAGGCGTCCTGGAGCAACCAGTGGATCGGAAGCGACAGGCGGTGGCGGTCGCAGTCGGCCACGCTGACGAGTTTGAACCCGCCCACCATGCCGCCCGGACGAGGGCTGCCGTCGTAAAAGAGGTAGTGCGTGGCGACGAAATCCGCCCCGTCGAAGGGGGCGCAATCGCCGTACGTCGATGCATACGCCCTTTGCCTGCCGGCGGCCATCTCCATGAAGGGTCCCGCGACCTCAGGGTCGGACGCGGATCGGTAGATCTGAGTGAGCTGGAGTGCCCTTAGCCGTGCTCGTCCGTCGGGGTGACGTGCCGATGTACTGGTCTCGATCATTGGCATGGCTGCAAGGGCTAAAGCTCCAAAAGCCGGGACGGAGCAGGAGTCGAGGGTTTCGAGGCGCTTCGAGTCTCTCCCGCGCAGCCGTCGCTCGCAAGGTTCTGCTGCCGCTGTCCTGCTTTGGTGGCGCGCTGCTATAGGTTGATCTACCCTCCTCCGGTCCCTTCGGGGGCGGAAAAGGTCGGGCCGTCGGGAGGGGGCGGCGAGCGCGCGCGCTCTTCGCCCCCTCTGCGGCGGTTCGCTCGGCGCGGGACCGCGGCGGCGGTGGGCGGCGACTCCCCCGAATGGGATACCGCTGCGCACGGGGCGCCGCCGGCGGGCGCCGCTGTCGAGTTGGCGCCTCCCTCGCCAGATTGCCCCCGCTCGCGCGGAGGGACCCTGAGGCGCCCTCCTCCTCGGCGGCCGGGCGCCGTCGGGGGTTTGAACGGGAACGGGCCGTGCGCTAGCATGGCGCTGATACTTGGGGGAGAAGACTATCCATGAAGCGGACTCGTTGGATCGCGGCCCTGGCTGTGTCGGCCGTGGCCCTGCCCGTCTCGATCTGGTCGCTGCGCGCGCAGCAGGCTGAGCTGGTGGCCCAGGCCCCGGCGGCGCTGGCGGAGCACGAGGGGCCGCTGGGCGTGGCCGAGGGGGTGGCAGAGGTCCCCGGGCAGCTGTTCGACCTCGACGGCAAGACGCCGCTGGCGGGCTACCGGATCCTGTTCAAGGACGCCCACACCGGCAAGGTGCTGGCCCGGGCGGTGAGCGACGGCGAGGGCAAGTTCGCCGCGCCCAAGCTGGAGCCGGGGAGCTACGTCATGGTGGTCGAGGCGGCCACCTACCGGCTGAAGGTCGACCTCGAGCAGGCGCCCACCTCCCTCAAGGTGGTGGTGGCGGGCGCCAGGGACGCCGTGCCCCTGGCCGACCTGCGGCCGATCGAGGGCGACGGCGGCGAGCTCGACACCACCACGCTCGGCCTGGGGATCGGCGGCGGCGCGGCGGTGATCGGCGCCGGGGTCGGCCTGGGGGTGCTCGCGGCCGACGGCGACGACAGCGTGAAGGTGAACGCCTTTTCGCCCAGCACGCCCTGAGCTGAGCCGGCCGTAGACGCTCGAGCGGCTCGCGGGCCCGCCCCTGGTGGCGGGCTCGCGGTGTGTACGGGCAGCTCGGTGCCTGTCGGGGTGGTCGGGTAATGTTCGGTTCTCGCGTCGAGGAGGGCCGACATGCCCTACGAGGTGATCCGGGAGTTCGAGGACCGGGCGGTGCAGTGGCTGCTCCGCTCGCCCGCGCGGGTGGCGGAGCTGATCGCGATCGCGCTGCCCGAGGTGGCGGGCGCGCTGGAGCCTGCCAGCCTGCGGAGTCGCAGCGCCCGCCTGGTGTCGGCGCGCCTGCGACGGCTCGAGGAGGACGTCCACTGGGAGGGGCGGCTGCGCAGCGGGGCTCGCTTCCGGCTGCTGGTGGGGCACCAGAGCCGGCCCGACCGGTTGATCGCGCTGCGGTTCCACCTGGCCGCGGCCCACGTGGACGAGGACGTGCACCGGGAGCTGGAGCGGGGGGGGGTGCACCGCCGGCGGAGGCGGTGGCCGGTGGTGGTGCCGGTGCTGGTGTCGACCGCGCCGCGGGCCTGGTCGCCGCCGGGGCTCACGGCGCTGCAGGACGCGGACCCTGCGCTGGCGCCCTTCGCGCGCGACCTCACGGTGGGCGTGCTCGACCTGGCGGACGCCAGCGAGGCGCTGCTGGTGGAGCGGGGCGGGGTCTTGGGGGCGCTCTTGGCGCTGCTGGCGGCGCAGTACGCGCCGGGGCCCGCCTTCCTGCTGGCCCTCGAGCGCGCGCTCACCCGGCTGCGCATTCTGCTCCCTGCCGAGGAGCGGTTCTTGGAGATGGCCAGCTTCTGCTGGCAGCTGGTCTGGAACCGGCGGAGGGAGGAGGAGCGAGCTATGCTGAAACGAGTGTTCGACCGACACGTGGAGCCGAAGGAGGTGGAGGTCATGGGGCGCACGATGGCCGAGGCCGAACGCGAGCGGGGGCGGGCGGAGGGGCGCGTTGAAGCGCGGCAGGAGGATCTGCTCTCCTTGCTGGCGATTCGCTTCCCGCCTTCGGTCCCGACGGAGCTCGCCGACGCCGTCCGTGCGGTCCGCGACCCTCGGCGGCTCGAGCAGCTCTTCGCGAGCGCGGCGCGGGCGGCCTCGCTGGAGGAGCTCGCGCGCGCGCTGTCGGGCGAGAGATCGGACGAGGCAGGCTGAGGTGAGGAAGCCCAGAGGCCCACGATGGCCGAGGCGGAGCGCGAGCGGGGGCGCGCGGAGGCCCGGCAGACCGATATCCTCTCGGCCTTGGCGATCCGGCTGAGGGTCGATGTGAGCCCCGAGGTGGACGCAGCAGTACGGACGGTGATCGATCCGCAGCGGCTGGAGCAGCTGTTCGCCCGCGCCGTGCAGGTCGACTCGCTGGAGGACTTCCAGGCTGGGCTGCGGGAAGGCGAGCCGCTGTAGCTCATGGATCTCGCAGGCGGCTACCGACGCAGCACCGCCGGCTGACCCGTTCGGAGGGCGTGGCTCCACGGATCCTGGAGCCGGGGCGGCGTCTCGCCCTCTCGTGAAGGCTCGATCGGCGGCGGCGCCCGCCGCTCTTTGCGGCCCTCGCGCGTGCCGGCGTAGGCGAGGACGCCCAGCCAGGCGAACAGGGCGAGCGCGAGGGCGGCGCGGCGGTGCGTGGGAGCCGACAGGCGGCGGGCGTGGTGGGTCGCTGCCTGTAGCCCCTCGACCGCAGCCAGCGGGGCCAGCAGGGCCAGGGGCGCGATCGTGAACCGCGCCGGGTCGCTGGTCGACCACACGCCGATCGTCGCCAGGGCGAGGGCGGCCGCGGTGACGAGCAGGGGGCGGGTGTCCGGTAGACGCGGCCGGCGCAGGGCGAGGAGGGCGAGGGGGAGGATCAACACCCCCTGGCGGGGGACCAGGGCGTACTTCAGTTGGCCCCAGGCGTTGGCGAGGATCCCGCTCAGGACCTGGCGCGCCGAGGGCGGGGGCGGCGCGGCCGGGTCCATGACCGCCTCGAAGCGGGTCACGCGCAGCAGCTCGAGCTGGGGGGCCAGGACGCCGGTGGCGGCGACGCCGATGGCGTTGACGAGCAGGGTGGCGAGGAGGAGCAGCAGGGCGCCGCGGCGGTGGCCCCGGACGAGGGCCAGCAGGAGCAGCGCGATCGGCACCACGGCCGCCTCGGGGCGGACGAAGCGGGCCAGCGCCGCCAGCAGGCCGACCGCCAGCCAGGCCGCCGCTTCGCGGCGCCCCCGCTCGGGCGCGGGGCCAGGGCCGTGGGTGGGCGGGTGGGCGAGGAGGCGCGTCGCCGGCCAGATCGCCGCCAGGACGAGGACCAGGCCCAGCGGCTCGGCCCACAGGTGGACCGAGGCCCGCACGAAGCCGGGCTGCCAGGCGAGGAGCAGGCCGCCCACCAGCATGGCGAGGAGGCGGGGGCGAGCGCGCAGGCCTCGCAGTCCGGCCAGGGTCCCGGTGAGGCCGGCGGCGAGGGCCGCCGCCAGGGCGGCCAGGGCGACGTTCACCAGCTGCAGGCGGGGGTCGGGCCAGCCCGGCTCGGCCGAGGTGAGGGCGACCGGCAGGGCGAGCAGGGCGGGGAACAGGGGCGCCCGCTCCCCGTGGGCCGAGTGGACCACCGGACCCGGCTCGGCGAAGCGGACCCGGATCGGCAGGGTGAACCCCTCCCCCCGGGCGAGGGAGCGGGCGATCAGCAGGTACTCGGCGGCGTCGGGGGAGTGGTTGTAGGCGCCCAGGGCGGGCCCCAGGCGAGGGAGCACCGCCAGCAGGGCGACCAGCAGGGCGACCGCCAGCGGGGCCGCCGCCGAGGAACGAGGCGCGGGGCGGGCCCTCACGCCGCAGCCTCGCCTGACCCTGGGGCGTGGCGTAGGCTGGGGCCTCCATGACAGCGAGCGACGACCAACCAGGCGAGGGCGAGGCGGACGCGCCGCGTAGCGCGGCCGGCTCGGCAGCGGACGCCGAGTCCGGTGCCGAGGCTGGCGTCGAGGCCGGCGTCGAGGCCGGCGACGAGGCCGGCGGCGAGCCTGCCGAGGAGGCCGGCGACGTGGCCGGCGGCGTGGCCGCCGTCGCGGAAGCCCCGCGGCGCCGCCTGACCCGGCGCCGCCTGCTGGGGCTGTTCGGGGCGGGGGCGGCGGGGGCCCTCGCCTACCGGCTGGCGCGGATCGACCGCCCGGCCAAGGTGGGCAGCGTGCCCCTGTCGCGCCGGGCCGAGAACCTGCTGGCCTGGGCCTGGGAGGGGATCGACCCCGCCCAGGTGGTGGACGTGCACGTGCACCTGGTGGGGTTGGGCGCGGGGGGGACCGGCTGCTTCGTGCACCCCGAGGCCCACTCCTGGTCCTCGCCGCTGCGCACGCTCAAGACGCGGATCTACAAGGGCGCGGCGGGGATCTGGGACGAGGCCCGGGCCGATCAGGTGTACGTGGAGCGGCTGGTGGACTGCGCGGCGACGCCCCAGCCGCACGGGCGGTTCTTGCTGCTGGCCTTCGACAAGCACTACACCGCCGCGGGGGAGCCCGACCTCGCCCGCACCGAGTTCTACACGCCCAACGACTACCTGCTGCAGGTGTGCGCCGAGCACCCGGGGCTGTTCTTGCCGGGCTGCTCGGTGCACCCCTATCGGGCCGACGCCCTCGAGGAGCTGGAGCGGTGCCGGGAGGGCGGGGCGGTGGCGGTCAAGTGGCTCCCCAACGCCATGGGGATCGACCCGGCCGACCCGCGCTGCGACCCCTTCTACGAGCGGTGCGCGGCCCTGGGGCTGGTGCTGCTCAGTCACACCGGCGAGGAGCAGGCGGTCCACGCCGAGGAGGCGCAGGAGCTGGGGAACCCCTTGCGGCTGCGGCGGGCCCTCGACCACGGGCTGACGGTGATCGCCGCCCACTGCGCCAGCCTGGGGGAGAACCGCGACCTCGACGCGGCGAAGGACGCCGCGGGCGAGCGGCCGCGGGTGAGCAGCTACGCCCTGTTCCGGAGGGTCATGGCGGAGAACGTCGGGACACCGGGGGAGAAGGGGCGGCTGTATGGCGGCCTGTCGGCGCTGACGCAGGTCAACCGCTGCGGCGACCCTCTGCGCGAGACGCTGGCGGCGACCGAGCTCCACCCGCGCCTGGTCAACGGCTCGGACTATCCGCTGCCGGCGGTCGACCCCCTGGTGCAGCTGCGGCAGCTCGAGTGGTACGGCTACGTCACCGCGGCCGAGCGGGCGGTGCTGAGCGAGCTGTTCGCGTACGACCCGCTGGTGTTCGACTTCGTGCTCAAGCGGTGCCTCAAGGCGACGGGCGCCGACGGGGCGGAGGTCCGGCTGCCTGCCTCGGCCTTCGAGACGGCGCACCTGTTCGGGGGCTGAGGGGGGCACGCCCGCGACTATACGAGCCCTCGCGCCGGGCGGCGGCCTGCGCCTGGCGGCTGGCGGGGGCGCCGGGCGAGATCGAGCTGGAATGATCGACGACCCGATCGAGGAGCACGACGTGGCGAACAAGCGCCTGTATCTCTCTCCGCCCGACGTGGGCCCCCGCGAGCGGGAGCTGCTGCTGGACGCCTTCGACTCGGGCTGGATCGCGCCCCTGGGCCCGCACGTGGACGCCTTCGAGCGGGAGGTGGCCGCCCGCGCCGGGGTGGCTCACGCGGCGGCGCTGTCGAGCGGCACCGCGGCGCTGCACCTGGCGCTGATCCTGCTCGGGGTCCAGCCGGGCGACGAGGTGATCGCCCCCACCTTCACCTTCGCCGCCACCCTCAACGCGATCCGCTACCAGGGCGCGACCCCGGTGCTGATCGACTGCGAGCCGCGCTCCTGGAACATGGACCCCGCGCTGCTCCGCGAAGAGCTCGCCGCCTGCGCCGCCCGGGGCAAGCTGCCGGCTGCGGTGCTCGTGGTGGACCTGTACGGGCAGTGCGCCGACTACGACCCGATCCGCGCCGCCTGCGCCGAGCACGGGGTGCCGATCGTGGAGGACGCGGCCGAGGCGCTGGGCGCCACCTACCGGGGCCGGCCGGCGGGCTCGCTGGGCGACCTGGGGGTCGTCTCCTTCAACGGCAACAAGATCATTACGACCAGCGGCGGGGGCATGCTCCTCTCCGACCGCGAGGAGTGGATCGCGCGGGCCCGGTTCCTGGCCACGCAGGCCCGCGACCCGGCGCCTCACTACCAGCACTCGGTGGTGGGCTACAACTACCGCCTCAGCAACCTGCTGGCGGCGGTCGGGCGGGGGCAGCTCGAGGGGCTGGACGGCAAGATCGCCGCCCGCCGGGGTCACCGCGCCTTCTACCAGCAGGCGCTGGGGGAGACCCCCGGGATCGCCTTCATGCCCGAGGCCGAGTTTGGCGAGAGCAACGCCTGGCTGACCTGCCTCACGATCGACCCCGCGGCGTTCGGCGCCACTCGGGAGGACGTGCGCCTCCACCTCGAGCGCTACGACATGGAGTCGCGGGCCCTGTGGAAGCCCATGCACCTGCAGCCGGCGTTCGCCGACTGCCGGATCCGCGGCGGGGCGGTGTCGGAGGCGCTGTTCGCGCGGGGGCTGTGCCTACCCAGCGGCTCGGGCATGAGCGCCGCCGATCGCGAGCGGGTGGCGGCCGCGGTGCTGGAGGCCCGTCGGTAGCGAGGCGGCGGCGACGTGGACGGGCGGTGTGCGCCCGGCGCTCGGGGGAGGGAAGGAGGGCGTTAGGGGTGTGTCAGGGTCGCGGGCTAGGATCCCGCCCCATGAGCTCGCCCCACGACACCTTCTTCCGGGCGGTGTTCGCGCGCCGCAGGCCCGCGGAGAGCGAGCTGCGGGCGGTGCTGCCGCGGCAGTTGGTGGCGAAGCTCGACCTCGACACCCTCGAGGTGGAGCCGCCGAGCTTCGTCGACCCTGCGCTGCGCTGGCGGCACGTGGACGTGCTGTACCGGGTGCGACTGCGTGGTGAGGGCGAGGTGCTGATCTACGTCCTCCTCGAGCACCAGTCCACGGTCGATCCGCTCATGCCGCTGCGCGTGCTGATCTATCTGGGGCGGATTTGGGATCACTGGCTGCGCGTGGAGGAGAACGGCGGCGCCACGCGGATCCCCGCCGTGCTGCCGATCGTGCTCCACCAGGGCCCCGAGCGGTGGAGCGCCGCGACCGAGCTGCTGGAGCTGATCGACCTCGAGCCGGCGCTGCTGGAGCGGGTGCGGGCGCACCTGCCTTCGTTTCGCTTCCTCCTGGACGACCTCGGCCAGAAGAGCCCAGCGGCGCTGCGGCGGCGCAGGGCCGGGCCGCTGGGCACCTTGGCGCTCCTGCTGTTGCGTGAGGCGCGGCGCGAGCGGCCACGGCTGCTCAGGGTGCTGCGGCACGGGCTGGAGCTGTTCGAGGCGCTGGAGGAGGAGGGAGATGCCGGGCAGGTGGTGAGCTATATACTCGAAGTAGGCGACGCCTCGACTCAGGACGTGATCGACGTGCTGGGGCGAGTGCGCGATCCCAAGCTGCGGGAGGCTGCCGTGACGACTGCGGAGCAATTGAGGAGCGAGGGTCGGCTGGAGGGTCAGCGCGAGCTGCTGCTCGCGCTGCTCAACGTGAAGTTCGGGCCGCTGCCGGGAGAGCTGGAGCGTAAGGTGCTCGCGGGCGACGAGGGTGCTCTGCAGCGCTGGAGCGTCCGAGTGGTCGTCGCCAACTCGCTGGCGGAGGTGTTCGCCGACGAGGAGGCGTAGCGGTGACCACCGCGGAGCAATTGAGGAGCGAGGGTCGGCTGGAGGGTCGGCGCGAGACGCTGCTCGCGCAGCTCACCGTGAAGTTCGGCCCGCTGCCGGCGGAGCTGGCGCGCAAGGTGCGCGAGGCGGACGAGGCCGCGCTGCAGCGGTGGGCCGTGAACGTCGTCACCACCGAGACCGTCGACGCGGTGTTCGCCGAGGCGGAGCGGTAGCGCTCAGTCCACCCGCTGGCGCTTCATGCAGTCGAGGGTCAGCTTGGCCACCTCCTGCATGCGCCGCTCGAGCTCGTAGTGGTTGGGGTAGCGGGGGGCCAGCCGCTCGAGGGCGTCCTGCGCCCGCTGGAACTCCGAGAGGGCGGCCCGCAGCAGCATGTTCTCGGCGCTGCCGCCGAAGGTCTTGCGATACAGGTCGAGCCCCGCCCGGTAGGCCAGGTCGGCCGACCTCCAGTCCCGCTCGGCGAGGAGGGGGTCGGGGCCGTCGTCGGTGGACACGGTGGGGCCCTGCTCCACCCGCCACTCGCTGCCGAGCTCGTCGGGCTCCTCGGGGTCAGGCTGCGGCGGAGCCTCCCGGGTCGGCGGCGGCGCCGGAGCCGTGCGCGCCGCGATCGCCGCGGGCTCGGGCTCGCCCGCCAGGGCCCGGCGGGCGCGGTGCAGGCGGGGGAGATCGGCGTCGCCGAACATGTCCACCAGGATCGCCCCTTCGGCGCTGGTGAGCGCCTCCTCGAGGAAGCGAGTGCCTTGGGGGCGGGCGCCGCAGGAGAAGGCGAGATACGCCAGGCGGTGCAGGGCGAGGCCGGTGGGCTCCTCGCCCAGGGCGGCCCGAGCCCGCTCGAGCTGCTCCGCCTTGGCCCGCTCGGCCGCCTGGCCGGCGAGGGGGGCGCGGGCCGTCACCTCGCCCGGGTGGGTCTGCACCTCTTCGCCGTCGGGGCGGGCGAGGACCAGGCGGTCCGGGTCGTCGGTCGTGAGCTGTCCCACGTGGCGCTCGCCGCTGGCGAGGGTCAGCTCCACGAGGTCGTCGGCGTCGGCGAAGGCGTTGGTGGGGATCGAGCGGCTCAGGACCACGAACAAGAAGGCGCGGTCCTCGAGAGCGGCGTCGCCCAGGGCGCGGGCGCCCCGGGCCGCCGCGGTGAAGTCGCCGCTGCGCAGCGCCTCGAGCACCTCGGGGCGGGTAGCCGGAGCG
>JAWLGW010000129.1:0-10453 GCA_041690735.1 Planctomycetota bacterium | reverse complement strand
GTCGGCGTCAGGGTCAGCCGCCACCGGCCGCTGTCCGGCTCGAGCGCCTCGAAGCCGAGGCGGTACATCCGCTCCAGGGCGGCGCGATCGCCCCGGAGGATCGGCAGGAAGCTGTCGAGGAACTGGCGCACCACCGGGTGGGCGTCGAGGTCGATCGTCTCGTGCCGGGAGGCGGTGCCCATCTGGAGGGTGCGGCCCCGGATCACCACGCTCTGCACCACCGGCGCGCGGGTGTGGCGAGCCATGTGGTCGGGGGCGGCGTAGTGGAAGGTGCCCTCGTTGACCAGGGGCGCCGCCAGCAGCGCCATGCGCTTCTCCTCCCGGAACTTCGCCTCCAGGCCGGGGACCTTGGCGAACCGGGCCAGCAGGCCGCCCGGGGGGGGGGGGGGGGCGGGGGGGGGGGGGTCGGCCGCGACCGCGGGGGCGGCCAGCAGGAGGACGGCGAGCAGCAGCGCGAAGCGATGGAGTCGTCTCATGGCCAGATTCCTGGCAGGTGGGGCGGGCATGGTAGCCGACGCGGGGCGAGGTGCCTGTGTTCAGGGGAGCGCGGCCCGCCCTATCGTGCCCGTGCCCGTGCCCGTGCCCGTGCCCGAAGCCCCGCGGGCACGGGCACGGGCACGACGCGTCGTCGCTCAGGTCGAGCTCGCTCTCGTCACTCCCCCAGCCGCTGCACCGACAACGTCTCGATCACCAGCCGATACCGGTGCACCTCGTTCTCCAGCCGCGCCCAGGCCGGCGGCAGGCCGTCCGGCCCGATGCCGGGCTCGTAGGTCACCGTGACCCGGCCTCCCGGCGCCTGCTGGGGGACGAAGGTCCGCGCCAGGACCCGCCCCTCCTCGTCCCGCTCCTCGCTCACCACCTCCTTCCCCACGTCCCCGTCGGCGCCCAGGTAGCTGATCACCCCCCGGGCGCTGCGGCCCTCGTAGGGAGGCAGGCGCAGGAAGAAGGCGTGGTGGATGTCCTGCAGCAGGTAGCGGGGGCGGAGCGGCGGCCCCCGCTCCCCCTCCTTCCCTGCCGGCAAGTGCGACTCGAACGTCACCCCCTGCGGCCCCTGCACCAGGGTGAAGGCCCGGGTGCCAAAGGGGGAGAGGCCGATCACCGTGAGGGTGTCGCCCTGCTTCTGGAGGGCGGCCTCGAAGCTCGCCTCGCCCCCCTCGAAGGCGGCGCTCACCCGCTGCCGCGCCAGGAAGTCGGGCGCCTGCTGCAGCCGCTCGGGTGAGACCAGGATGTCCGGCTCGGGCGGCGGCGGGCTCGCGCAGCCGGCGGCGCTCAGCAGGAGCGCCGCGAGGGCCGCCCTCACGCGCCCCAGACGTACCCGCAGGGCGTACCATCCCGGGAGCTCATCAGGCCGTCGCCGCCGCGGGAGGCGGCGCTGGAGCGGCCCTCCCTGCCGTTCGTGAGCGGCTTCTTGCCCACCCTTGTTCCGACGGGGGCGGCTGATAAGATCCCGCTCCCTTTCGCAGGGATCCCTCGAGTCGCACTCACACTGGGGGTGCAGGAACATGCTCGCACTCGTCTTGGGGACCGCGGGGCTCACCCTCGCCTCCGCTTTCGCGGGGTTCGGCGGGCTCGCCATCCTGGCCGTGATCTGCATCGTGATCGGCTCCGTGGCGCTGCTCGCGTCCAAGATCCTGGGGCCCAAGAAGCCTACACGGGTCAAGGGCCTCCCGTACGAGTGCGGGGTGAACCCGATCCAGGAGGGGGCGCGGGAGCGCTACTCCGTCCACTTCTACCTGGTCGCGATCCTCTTCATCCTGTTCGACCTCGAGACGGTCTTCCTGTTCCCCTGGGCCGCCTCGTTCGTCGATGGGGTGGGGGCCGGGCCGGTGCGCGTCGTCCTCCTGGTGGAGGTGCTCCTGTTCGTCGCGGTGCTCGGCGCCGGCCTGTTCTACGTCTGGAAGCGGAGGGGCCTCGAATGGGACTAGAAGACTTCCTGGGCAAGGGGTTCGTCGCCACGCGGGTCAAGGACCTGCTCGCCTGGGGCCGTAAGAACAGCCTGTGGCCGATGCCGTTCGGCACGGCTTGCTGCGCCATCGAGCTCATGTCGACCATGTCGTCGCGCTACGACCTGGCCCGGTTCGGGGCGGAGGTGGTGCGCTTCTCGCCGCGGCAGGCGGACATGCTGATCGTGGGCGGGCGCGTCACCCTCAAGATGATGCCGGTGCTGCAGCGGATCTGGCTGCAGATGCCCGAGCCCAAGTGGAGCATCTCCATGGGCGCCTGCGCCTCGTGCGGGGGCGTGTTCGACACCTACACCATGATCCAGGGCGTCGATCAGTTCATCCCGGTCGACGTCTACATCCCCGGCTGCCCGCCGCGCCCCGAGAACCTGATCGACGCGGTGCGCATGATCCAGGACAAGGTGGCCGGCAAGGACATCCAGGCCATGATCGACGAGCGGACCGGCATGCCGCAGCTGCCGCGGCTGGAGGCCATGGCGAAGCTGCGCCAGCAGGGGGCCCTCCAGTGACGACCCGCCGCGGACCGCTCCCCTCGGTCGACGTTCAGGAGATCGCGGCGCAGCGCCGGCAGCAGCAGGCCGCGCGCAACGCCCGCCGGCTGGAGCGCGAGCGCGAGCTCGCCCGCCAGGCGGCCCAGTGGCTGGGCGACGACCTGGTCGACGGGCCGCTCGAGTTCCGTCAGCAGCTGACGGTGATCACCAAGGTGGAGCGGGCGCACGCCCTGCTGCTCCACCTGCGCGACGCGCTGGGCTTCGACTTCCTGGCGGACGTGACGGCGATCGACTACCTGCGCTGGCCCAGCGAGACGCCGGAGCGGTTCGCGGTGGTGTGGAACCTGATCAACACCGCCGAGAACGTGCGCATGATCGTGCAGGCCTACGTGAGCGAGGACGACCCGGTCGCCCCCACCGTCTCGGACGTGTGGCCGGCCGCCAACTTCGCCGAGCGCGAGGTCTACGACATGTACGGGATCGAGTTCTCGGACCACCCGAACCTGGTCCGCCTCCTGATGCCGATCGACTACAGCGGCTTCCCCCTGCGCAAGGATTACCCCCTGCGCGGGCGCGGCGAGCGGGACAACTTCCCCGTCATCCGCCGGGAGCACGAGGAGGACCTGTGAGGAGCGATCACGACCCGAGCGCGGTCGACCCGGCCCCCGTCCATCCTGCGGTGACGCTCGAGAACCATCTCTCCGGCGAGGCGATCGAGCAGCACCCCTTCGGGGAGCGGGCGGTGTCGTTCGAGCCCGGCCTCCACGACGAGGAGATGGTGCTCAACTTCGGGCCGCAGCACCCGGCCATGCACGGCACGCTGCGCCTGATCCTCACCCTCGACGGCGAGCGGGTGAAGCGGTGCGAGCCCGAGATGGGCTACCTGCACACCGGCTTCGAGAAGCTGGGCGAGTACCGGACCTACAACCAGTTCGTGGTCGTCACCGACCGCATGAACTACCTCAGCGCCATGGCCAACAACGTGGGCTACGCCTGCGCGGCCGAGGCCCTGCTGGGGATCGAGATCCCGCCGCGCGCCGAGGCGATCCGGGTCATGATGGCCGAGCTGTCGCGGATCTCGGACCACATCCTGAGCATCGGCCTGCAGGGCATGGACCTGGGCGCCTTCACCGCCATGCTGTGGGCGTTCATCGAGCGCGAGAAGGTGTACGACGTGTTCGAGCTCAGCTCGGGCGGTCGGCTCACCACCAGCTACACCCGCGTGGGCGGGCTCGCCTTCGACCTGCCCGACGAGGTGCCGGGGCGGGTGCGCGCCTTCCTGGAGCGCCTCGACGACCTCCTCGAGCAGATGGAGGGCATGCTGTCGCGCAACCGGATCTTCCTCGACCGGACCAAGGGGGTCGGCACCTTCTCGCCCGACCAGTGCATCGCCTACGGGCTCACCGGCCCCGTGGCCCGCGCCTCGGGGATCGAGCGGGACGTGCGCCGCGACTCGCCCTACCTCGGCTACGAGACCTACGACTTCGAGATCCCGACCTTCACCGACGGCGACGTCTACGCCCGCTACGAGCAGCGGCTGGCCGAGGTGCGCGAGTCGGGCAAGATCGTCCGCCAGGTCCTCGACCGCATGCCGCCCGGGCCGATCAACGCCCTGGGCAAGGCGTCGCTCCCCGACAAGGACGACACCTACACCAAGATGGAGTCGCTGATCCAGCACTTCATGATCGAGATGCCCGGCCACGGCTTCCACACGCCGGTGGGCGGGCTGTATCACGCGACCGAGTCGCCCAACGGCGAGCTCGGCTGGCACATCTACTCCGACGGCACCGGGGTGCCCTACAAGGTGCGCATCCGGCCGCCGTCCCTGTACCAGTTCCAGTCGGTAGCCCCCATGTGCGAGGGGTATCTGATCGGCGACGTGGTGGCGAACATGAGCTCGCTCAACGTCATCGCCGGGGAGCTCGACCGCTAATGGCCGCGATCCTGCCCACCGCCGGAGAGGTCACCGAGCGCCAGTTCTCGCCCGAGGCCGAGCGGGAGCTCGAGCGCCTGTGCGAGCGGTACCCCGAGCGGAAGGCCGCCCTCCTGCCCGCGCTGCGCCTGTGCGAGGACGAGTTCGGGTCGGTCGACCTGGGCGGCATGAAGCTGGTGGCGGAGAAGCTGGGGCTCAGCCCGGCCTACGTGCTGGGGGTGGTCTCCTTCTACTTCCACTTCCGCCGCCCGACCGAAGGCACGTTCGTGATCGAGGTGTGCCGCACCCTCCCCTGCGACCTGCGGGGGGCGGGCGCCTTCTACCAGCACGCCTGCCAGAAGCTGGGGATCAAGCACGGGCAGACCACCGAGGACGGCCTGTTCACGATCAAGAAGGCGGAGTGCCTGGCGGCCTGCGACAAGGCGCCGGTGTGCCACATCAACGCTTACTCGTTCGAGCTGCTCGACCCCGAGACCTTCGACCAGATCGTCGACGACATCCGCAAGGACCCCGAGGCGTTCGACCTCAAGGCCGGCCGCCGCGCGCCGCACCCCTGGACCGGGCCGGCCGACCCCAAGGCCGAGCGGACTCAGCCCGAGGGCGAGCGCGACTACGAGCACGAGGCCCTCACCCACGAGCCGGTGCTGGGCAAGCGCTTCTTCCGCGACGCCTACGCCACCTACGACGAGTACGTGAAGGATGGCGGCTACGAGGGGGCCAAGAAGGCCCTGAAGCTGTCGCCGGCCGAGGTGGTCGACACCGTCAAGCGCTCCGGGCTGCGCGGGCGCGGCGGGGCCGGCTTCCCCTGCGGGGTGAAGTGGGGCTTCGTGCCGCCCCCCGAGAAGGTCCCCGGGCCGCGGTTCCTGCTGGTCAACGCCGACGAGTCGGAGCCGGGCACCTTCAAGGACATCCGCTTCATGGAGGACGACCCCCACCAGCTGCTGGAGGGGATCGTCATCGCCTGCTTCGCCCTGGAGGCGAACGACGCCTACATCTACATCCGCGGCGAGATGCGCTACGGCGCCGAGGTGCTGAACGCCGCGATCAAGGAGGCGTACGCCCAGGGGATCTTCGGCAAGGACGCCATGGGGTCGGGGCGGCGGATCGACGTCACCGTCCACCGGGGCGCGGGCGCCTACATCTGCGGCGAGGAGACCGCCCTGATCAGCTCGCTGGAGGGCGGGCGCGGCTACCCGCGGCTCAAGCCGCCCTTCCCCGCGGTCAAGGGGGTGTGGGGCCAGCCCACGATCGTCAACAACGTGGAGACGATCTGCAACCTGCCCCACCTGTTCGCCCGCGGGCTGGAGTGGTACACCTCGCTGGGGACCCCGCCGATCCCCAAGGAGGAGGCCCCGCCCCGCGGCAAGATGGGCAGCCAGGGGCCGAAGGTGTGGTGCGTCAGCGGCCACGTCAACCGGCCCGGCGTCTACGACGTCCCCTTCGGGATCACCCTCAAGCAGCTCATTCACGACGAGCGCTTCTGCGGGGGGATCCCCGGCGGCCGCAAGCTCAAGGGCGTGGTCCCCGGCGGCTCGTCCATGAAGATCCTCACCGCCGACGAGATCGACATCCCCCTGTGCTTCGACGCGGTGCAGGAGGCGGGCTCCTCGATCGGCAGCGCGGCGATCTTCGTCATGGACGAGACGACCTGCATCGTCAACGCCCTCTACAACCTGCTCCGCTTCTACGCCCACGAGTCCTGCGGGCAGTGCACCCCCTGCCGGGAGGGCTCCGGGTGGGTCGTCAAGATCCTGGCGCGGATCGAGCGCGGCGCCGGCCGCATGGAGGACTTCGCGGCCCTGGAGCGCCTCACCGACGAGGCCTGCGGCAAGACGATCTGCGTGTTCGCCGAGGCCTGGTCGTGGCCGATCCAGAGCTACGTCGCCAAGTTCCGCGACGAGTTCGAGGCCCACATCAAGCAGGGCCGCTGCCCCAAGGGCGGCAAGCTGTATGAGCCCCTCCCCCCCAAGGCCTGAGCGCCGCCACCACCCGAAGGATCCAGCGAACGCATGACCGACGCGGCCGAGATCCAGTTCAAGTTCGACGGGGAGGAGCTCACCGCCCGCAAGGGGGAGACGATCCTCCAGGCGGGGCTCCGCCACGGCAAGTTCATCCCCCACTACTGCTGGCACCCGGGGCTGAGCATCGCGGGCAACTGCCGCATGTGCCTGGTGCACATTCAGCCGGGGCCGCCCAAGCCGGTGATCGCCTGCAGCACCGAGGTCACGGCGGGCATGGAGGTGGACAGCAGCTCGCAGAAGACCCAGGACGCCCGCGAGGGCGTGCTCGAGTACCTGCTGGCGAACCACCCCCTCGACTGCCCGATCTGCGACCAGGCCGGCGAGTGCGACCTGCAGCAGTACAGCTACGACCACGGCCGCTCCACCAGCGAGTTCGTGGAGCAGAAGACCCAGCGCCCGCGCAAGGACTTCGGCCCCCTGATCCGGTTCAACGGGAACCGCTGCATCGTGTGCACCCGCTGCGTGCGGTTCTGCGAGGAGGTCACCGGCACCGGCGAGCTGACGGTGGTGAACCGCGGCGACTCCAGCTACATCGACGTCTTCCCCAGCCAGCCCCTCGACAACCCGCTGTCGGGCTGCACCGCCGACCTGTGCCCGGTGGGCGCGCTGCTCGAGGTGGACTCGATCCACAGCACCCGGGTGTGGCTGCACCGCCGCACCAAGAGCGTGTGCGGCCACTGCGCCACCGGCTGCAACATCAACGTCGAGACCTTCGACGACACGGTGAAGCGCCTCACCCCGCGCGAGAACCAGGCGGTCAACCGCTGGTGGATGTGCGACGAGGGGCGCCTGTCGTACCACGGGGCCCAAACCAGCGGCTCCCAGACCGGCGACCGGCTCACCGTGGCCCGCCTGGCGGGCTCGCCCACACCGGCCCGGGCCGCCCTGGACAAGGCGATCGAGCTCATCCGGAGCGCGGACGAGGGCAAGGTCGCCGTGCTGACCACCGGCTTCGCCAGCAACGAGGAGCTGTTCCTGCTCGATCAGCTGGCGGGCAAGGGCGCCCGCGGCGTGGCCTACCGGCCCGACGGGCCGCCCTACCGGACCAAGGACGGGTTCACGATCAGCGCCGACCGCAACCCCAACCGGGCGGGCGTGGGCAAGGTGCTGGGCGCGGCCTTCGTGGACGCGGCCGATCCGGGCGCCGACGTGACCGCGGCCCTGGCGGCGGGGCGCGTCGAGGTGCTGATCCTCCACGACGGGATCCCGGGCGGCGCGCCCTGGAGCGACGCGGTCCGTGAGGCCGTGGCCGCGGCGCCCGCCGTGGTCGCCCTCTCCCTGTCGGACACCGAGCTCGCCCAGGGCGCCACCGTGGCCCTGCCGGCGCAGCACTGGACCGAGAAGGACGGCACCTTCATCAACGCCCGCGGGCGCCTGCAGCGGACGCGGGCCGCCACCCCGCCTCCGGGCGACGCGGCGCCCGACCTCGAGGTCCTGCAGGAGCTCGCCCGCGCCGTCGGCCACGTCCCGCGCGTCGTGTCGGCGGGCGGCGTGTTCCGGCGCCTGGCGGCGGCCCACCCGGCCACCTTCTCCGGGAGGGCGGGCGCCCTGACCTACAACGCCGTGGGCGAGGTCGGCCTGCCGCTGCCCGGCGCCGAGGACACCACGCCCCCCGAGGCGTGCACCACCTACTACGAGGCCGGGCCGGTGAGCCGCCATCCGGGCCGCGCCAAGGACGAGCAGGTGCGGATCTCGGTCCACCGCGAGCACGACGCGGGCTTCGGCACCGTGCGAGGCAACACCTGATGGAGTTCCTGATCACGCTCCTCAAGGCGCTGTTCGTGATCGGCGTGGCGATGAACGTCGTCCCGCTGCTGATCTACCTGGAGCGCAAGATCTGCGCCTACATCCAGGGGCGCCTGGGCCCGAACCGGGTCAACTTCTCGGTGGGCGACGTGCGCTACCTGCTGCCCGCCTCCCTGCACGGGATCGTCCCCGAGGGGCTGGCTCGGGTGAAGCTGGTGCCCGGCTCGCTGCAGCCGCTGGCGGACGCGATCAAGCTGGCCTTCAAGGAGGAGATCGTCCCCGACAACGTGGACAAGCTCCTCTACAACATCGCCCCCGCGATCGGCTTCATCTCGGCGGCGACGGCGCTGGCGTTCATCCCCTTCGGCGGCGTGTTCGAGATCGGGCCCGGCGAGGTGCTGGGGCTCGAGTTCGGGCGCACGGTGGTCGACCTGCGGGTGGCCACGGCGAACATCGGGGTGCTGGGCCTGTTCGCGGTCGCCTCGCTGGCGGTGTACGGGATCGCCATGGGCGGGTGGGGCTCGGGCTCGAAGTACCCGCTCATGGGCGCCGTCCGGTCGGCGGCGCAGATGATCAGCTACGAGATCGCCCTGTTCCTGGCCCTGGTGTCGGCGATCGCGACGGTCGGCAGCGTCGACCTGCAGGAGTTCGTCACCCGCCAGGCGACCGCCTGGGGCGGCTTCGGCTGGCTGGTGTTCAAGCAGCCGCTGGCGGCGCTGATCTTCCTGGTGGCCATGTTCGCCGAGAACAACCGCCTCCCGTTCGACCTCCCCGAGGCCGAGCCCGAGCTGGTGGGCGGCTACCACACCGAATACACCGGCCTGAAGTTCGCCGTGTTCTTCCTCGGCGAGTACGTGGCCATGATCCTCATGTGCAGCGTGTTCGTGACGGTCTTCCTGGGCGGCTGGAGCCTCCCCGGCCTGATCGACCCCACCAGCCTGTCGCCGGTGAACGCGCTGCTGTCGGTGCTGGTGTTCGGCGCCAAGGTGTTCTTGCTGCTCTGCTTCCAGCTGTGGATCCGCTGGACCCTGCCCCGCTTCCGCTACGACCAGATCATGTCGCTGGGCTGGAAGATGCTCGTCCCGCTGGCGCTGGTGAACCTGGTCGTGACCGCGGTGGTCCTCACCTTCTGGGCGTAGGCCGGGGGGAAAAGGTACGAACATGGCGAACACGCACGACCCGCACGAGCACGAGCACGGCGCCCTCGAGGAGGGGGCTCCGGGAAAGACGCTGGCCGACCGGGTGTACATTCCGGCCGTCATGCGGGGGATCCGCCTCACCTGGAACCGGTTCTTCGGCACGGTGGTCGGCGAGGACGCGACGGTCCAGTACCCCGAGAAGGGGGTCTACGACCGCGACCAGAGCGACCGGGCCATCGGGCACCCCAACCCCCGCTACCGCGGCGAGCACATCCTGGTGAAGGACGAGGAGGGGCGCGAGAAGTGCGTCGCCTGCCTCCTGTGCATGGCGGCCTGCCCGGCCCTGTGCATCCACATCGAGCCCGAGCCCGCCCCCGCCGACTGGGGCCCCGACCGCGAGCGGCGGCCCAAGGTGTTCGAGATCGACATGCTCCGGTGCATCTACTGCGGCTTCTGTGAGGAGGCCTGCCCCTGCGACGCGATCCGGCTCACGCCCAAGTTCTACACCCCGACCACGTCGCGGGCAGAGCGGGTCTACGGCAAGGAGCGCCTGCTCGAGAACAACCCCGCGGCCCAGGTGCCGCAGCGGCCGGCCAAGTAGCCGGCGGTAGAGGGGGGAGACCAAGTGTCCGCATTCCTGGTGCTGCTGCTCGGCGCCGTGATCGTCGTCGCCGCGGCCATGACCGTGACTCGGCGCAACCCAGTGCACGCCGTCCTGTCGATGCTGGTGGCGCTGGCCGGGCTCGCGCTCCTGTTCCTGGGGCTGCGCTCGGTGTTCCTGGCGGCCATGCAGGTGCTGCTGTACGGCGGCGCGATCATGGTGCTGTTCGTGTTCATCATCATGCTCCTCAACCTGCGTGAGGAGGAGATGGGCCCCGAGCCCGGGACGGCGCAGCGGATGCTGGCCCTGCTCGGCTCCTTCGCCCTGCTGTTCGTGATCTCCTTCGCCGTCTCGGGCAGGGGCCCCACGTCCTTCCCGCTCCCGCATCCCGAGGCGCGGGCGGCGGCGCTGGGGGCCGACGCCGACCACCTCGAGGACGCCGGCTTCGGCTCCACCGAGCACTTCGCCCGCTTCCTGTACACCGACTACGCCGTCGCGTTCGAGCTGATCACGGTGCTGATCATGAGCGCCGTGGCGGGGGTGATCGTCCTCGCCCGCCGC
>JAWLGW010000128.1:0-10480 GCA_041690735.1 Planctomycetota bacterium | reverse complement strand
GCCACCCTGGCGGCGCTGGGCCTCGAGCCGGTGTTCGCGCAGGAGGGACGGCTGCAGGTCGCGGTGCAGGCCGCCGCGCGCGCGACCTCCGAGGGGCTGGAGGCGTCGGCCCGCCTGAGCGAGCTGCGGGTGCGGGACGGAGCGCGCGAGCTGGCCGCCCTGCGCGCGGTGCAGGTGGACGGCCTGCGCGTGACGCCCGCAGCGGTCCGGCTGGAGCGGCTGCTGGTGGACGCGCCCCGGCTGGTCGCTCACCGCGAGGCCGACGGCGCCCTGGTGGCGCTCGGGCTGCGCCTCCGAGGTCGCGGGGAGCCGTCGGCGTCTCCCGACGAGAGCGCAGCGCCGACGGCGGACGACGCCTCCGCCGCCGACGCGCCCGCCGACGCGCCCGCCGACGCGCCCGCCGACGCGCCCGCCGACGCGCCGCGCCTGTGGGTGGGGCGCGTCGAGCTGCGCGGCGCGGCGGCGCGGTGGCGCGACGACGCCGCCCGGGAGCCGATCACCCTCACCGCCCGCGCCGAGGCCTCCCTGACCGACCTGACGATCGGGCCCGGCGCCCCGCCCGCCGAGCTGGTGGTGCGGCTGGCGGTCGACGAGGCGCTCGAGGGCCTGAGCCTCTCCGGCCGGTTGACCGCCGATCCCCAGGCGCTGGCCGCCGACCTGACCCTCGCCGGGCGCGGCCTGCGCGGCGCCGCCCTGGCGGCGTACCTGCCGGCGGGCCTCAGCAGCGAGCTCGAGGACGGCCGCCTCGGCGCCGGGCTGGAGGTGAGCCTGCGTCCCCACCCCGAGGGCGGGCACCAGGCGCGGCTGGCGCTGCGCGACCTCGAGCTGCGCGAGGGGGAGCGGCCGCTCCTGCGAGTGGAGGCGGCGGAGGTGCGCGCCCGCCGGCTCGACCCCGCGGCCGGCGAGCTCGCCTTCGACGAGGTCGCGGTGCGGGGCGTCGCGGCGGACGCGCGCCAGCAGGCCGACGGCGCCCTCCACCTGCTCGGCCTGCGGCTCCAGCCGGCGGCCGCCTCCGGCTCGCCGCCTCCACTCGGCGCCCCGCCGGCCGATCCGAGCCCGCCGCAGGCGACGGACGACGCCCCGGCGAGGCTGACCTGGAGCGAGCGGCAGCAGCGCCTGCGCGAGGCCCTGGCGCGGCGCCGCGATCGGCTCCCCCGGCTGCGCGTCGCTCGGCTGGAGGTGGGGGTCCGGCGGGTGAGCCTGCAGCGCCCCGACGGAGCGCCCCTGGTGCTGCGCGACGCCCTGCTGCGCGCCGGGGCGCCGATCGACCTCGGCGGCCCCGACCCGGCGGGCCGCCCGCCGGTGCGCCTGACGCTGGCGGCCGAGGTCGCTCCGGTGGTGAGCCGGGTGGAGGTCGCCCTCACCACGGCCCCCCTGGCGCAGGACCCCGACCTGGGCCTCGCGCTCTCCCTGCGCGGGCTGCGGGGCGAGGGGCTGCTGGCGGCCCTCCCGCAGCTGGAGCCCCTGCTGGCGGTGGACGGGCTGACCGACGGCCAGCTCGAGGCGCAGCTGCACGTGGCGCTGCGCACCCGGCGGCGCGACCCCCTCGACGTCTCGTTCCTCGACGCGGGGTTCGGCGCGGAGGTCAACCTCGAGCGCGTGGCGCTGCGGGCGCGACCTCAGGGGCCGGTCCTGGCGGGCGTCTCCAGCGTCATGGCGGACGTGGCGCGGATCGACCTGACGAAGGGCCTCGTCCACGTCCGGCAGGTGGAGGTGGCGCGGCCGGTGCTGCGCGGCGTGGTGAAGGAGGGCGGCCTCCACGCCCTGGGCATGATGCTGAAGACGGAGCGGCCGGCCGAGGGCGCGCCGCCGGCGGGGCGGCGTCCTGCCGCCGAGGCGAGCGCGTCGCCCAGCGCGGAGGTGCGCGTCGACGCGATCACCGTGACCGGCGTCGACGTGCGGGTCGCCGACCTGCGCACCTCGCCGGCGGTGCGCCTGCCCCTGGTCGACCTCGACCTCGACGTGGGGGGCTTCACCACCCGCTGGTTCTCCGAGCGCCGCACGGTGCGGTTCGACCTGCTGCTCGAGCCCGGGAGGGTCGAGCTGCCGCTGCGCGACGGGCAGCGATCGCCCGGCGCGCGCCCGGCGCGGCGGCCGGGCTACGAGCGCCGCGCCCTGGCCGAGGAGGTCGTCGTGCGAGGCGAGCTGGCCCTGCATCCCCGGCCCACGGGGACGATCGAGGCCAGCGTGATCGGCTTCGAGCTCGGCGCCCTGAGCGGCCTGGCCGCGAAGCACCAGGTCACCCTGCGCGACGGGCTCCTCGACCTCGACGCCACCGTCGACCTGCGCGAGGACGGGACGATCGACGTGCGGGCGCCCACCCACCTGACCCACCTCGACCTGAGCGAGGAGGGCGGCTTCCTGCGCGAGGTGCTCATGCTGCCTGCCCCGACCAACGCCGTGATCGCCGTGCTCCGCGACGAGGACCAGTCCCTCCCCCTGCCGATCGGGTTCCAGCTCGACCCCCAGGCGTCGAGGCTCGGCCTGGGCCTGCTCGCCGCCCGGCAGGTCGGCAAGGTAATCGGCAGCCTGTTCCTGAACGCCGTCGCCGCCCTGCCGGAGCGAGCGCTCGGTCAGCTCACCGGCCTCGGCAAGGGCCTGGGCGGCGCGCTGGGCCTGTTCGGCGAGGACCCGCCCGAGGACGAGGCCACCTACGCGGTGCGGTTCGCCCCCGGGGACGCGGCCCTGCCGGCGGACGCGCTGGCGTCCCTGGCCGAGCTGGTGGAGTGGTTCGAGGACGAGGACGCCCTGGTGCTGCGGCTGCAGTACGAGCCGGGCGGCGGCGACGTGGCGCGGATGCAGCAGGCGGCGAACCCCGACGAGCGCGACGTGCGCGACCTGCTGCGCGCGCTGCGCGGCCGCCGCGAGGAGCTGTCGGTGCGCCACGGCGCGGCCGGCGCCGAGGCGCGCGCCGCCTACCTCGGCAACCTCGAGGCGGAGGCGGCGGCCGCCACCCGGCGCCTGCAGGCTCTGGCGCGCGAGCTGGGGACGGTGGAGCAGGCGCTCGACGACGTGTACGCGCTCCTGCGCGAGGGCGCCGAGCGCCGGGCGCCGCGCCGCACGCGCCAGGCGGCCACCGCGCTGGCCGAGGCCCGCATGCAGGCCCTGTACCAGGCGCTCCTGCGCCGGCTGGGCTCCGAGGCGGAGGCGAGGATCCGCGTCAGCCGCCCCCGCTTCAGCGACGTGCCGGGCGAGGAAGGGGGCGCGGTGCGGATCGTGCCCCGACTCAAGCGCGAGTAGTCAGGGTGCAAGAACAGAGAGCAGGAACATGAGCCGGGGAGCGGGAATGGAGCTCATTCCTCATTCCCAGCTCATGTTCATGTTCCCTGTTCTCCCCCTCCCCCCCGCAGGGCGTCCCCCTCGGCCACTCGCCCCGCCCAGTCCGGGTCGAGGGCCAGGCGGACCAGCCCCTCGGCCAGGGTCACGGCGTCGGTGGACCGGTAGCGCGCGCGCAGGCCGCGGGCGCCCAGGGCGCCGAACACCGCCAGCGCCGCGTCGCCCGCCGCGGCGCCCAGCCGCTCGCCCAGGCGCGGCTCCTCGCGGTCGGCGCCGGTAATGAACGCCGGCCGGGCGATCGTGAACGGCAGCCCGCTGGCGCGCAGCTCCGCCTCGACCTTGGCCCGGGCCCGCATGTAGCGGTTGCGAGTCCCCTCCGACACCCCGATCGCCGACAGGTACACGAACCGCGGCCGGTGGCCCGAGGCGACGGTCGCCCGCAGCAGCAGCGCGGTCAGGCCGTAGTCGACCTGCTCGTACGGGTCGCCGATCCCCTCCTGGCGGGCCCGCTTGGCGGTGGTGCCCAGGAGCGCGAACACCTGCCGCGGCCCCAGCGCGCGCAGGCGCTCGGTCAGGGCTGGCTCGTCCCAGGGCGTGGTGTCGACCTCCGCCCCCAGCGCCTCGAGCCGCCCCCGCCACTCGGCGAGGCGGGGCGAGTCGGGCCGCACGTGCGCCACGGTGGGCAGGTCCCGCCGGCGCAGCGCAGCGACCACGGCGCGTCCGGTGTAGCCGGTGGCGCCGACGACGAAGGCGGTCACCGCCCGCGGTCGCGGCGGGGCCGCTGGAGGGGATCGACCCGCTCGGCCAGGGAAGCTGCCATGCCGCCACTATGCCTCGAGCGGCGGTGATGACCACCTCCGCTGGGGCCGCGCCTCAACTCTTGAACGCCTTGCGGTTGGCCATGGCGCCCTCGCGCAGGCCGTGCAGCAGGGCCCGCGCGTTGCGCCCCAGGTGCGGGGTGTAGTAGCCGCCCTCCTGGATCACGCACATGGGGATGTGCAGCCGGCCGATCAGCTCGCCCACGGTGTGGAAGTCGGCGGTCTTGAGCTCGAAGTCGCCGATCGGGTCCTTCTCGTAGGCGTCGAGGCCGGCCGAGACCACCAGGAAGGTGGGGGCGAAGGCCTGCAGGTTGGGGATCACGTGCCGCTTGAGCGCGTTGAAGTAGCGCTTGCCGCTGCACTTCCGCGGCAGGGGGATGTTGATGTTGAAGCCCTCGCCCGGCCCGGCGCCCCGCTCCTCGGGGTGCCCCGCGAAGAAGGGGTAGAACTCGCGCGGGTCGCCGTGGACGGAGAGGACCAGCACCTGCGGGTCGCGCCAGAAGATCGCCTGGGTGCCGTTGCCGTGGTGGAAGTCGATGTCCAGCACCGCCACCCGGCCGTAGCGGCGCAGGTACTTGGCGGCGATCGCGGCGTTGTTGAAGTAGCAGTAGCCGCCGAACAGGTCGCGCGTGGCGTGGTGCCCGGGGGGGCGCGACAGGGCGTAGGTCATGCGGTAGCCGCCCTTGCGCAGGGTCACCGCGGCCTGCTTGGCGCAGGCGGCGCTCCAGCAGGCCGCGTCGAGGGTGCGGTTGTTGAGCGGCGTCCCCGAGTCGAAGCAGAAGCAGCCGGCGTGGCGGATGTTGGTGGGGTCGCCCCGCGTCTGCTGGTTCTTGGGGAACACGCTGGGGTAGAAGGTCACGTCCTCGGGCAGCTCGCGGGCCGTGTTGTACAGCGTGAGCAGGTGGTAGTTGTGGATCTGCCGGATCGAGCTGAGGGGGATCTCGCTCGGCTCGCGCAGCTCGAAGCTCACCGGGTCGCCCTGCAGCGCTGCCAGGATGCTCTCGGCCCGGGCGGTGGTCTCGGGGTGCACGATCTTCTCCCCGAAGGCCCACTCGTACAGCGGCTTGAACTCCAGCTGCTCCTCGTTGAAGAACACCGGGATGGCCGTGGTCTGAGCCGGCTTGCTCCGCCCGGCGGTCCGCGCCGCCGGCGCCGCGGCGCCGTCGGCCGGGGCGGGAGCGCTGGCGGCGCGTCCGGCGGCGCTGTTCCCCCCCGCTCGCTTCACGTCACGCGTCCCTGCGAGCGACCTTGGCGGCGGCGCTCTTGGCGAGGGCGGTGGTGCGCTGCTTCATCTTCTTCTGCTTTCGCGCCTGGCGCATCTGGGCCTTGCGCTCGGCGCGGCGTCGGTTGCGGACCTGCCGCATCTCGTCCTTCCGCCGCTGCGCGCTCGGCTTGAGGTAGCACTCCTTCTCGCGCACCTTGCGCTTGATCCCGGCCCGGTCGCACAGGCGACGGAAGCGCCGCAGCGCCTTCTCGATGGGCTCATTGTCTCGCACGGTGACGCTCACGTTCGGCTCATTGGACATCCAAACTCCTCCTCTCGGTTGGTTGGGCGTGGCACAGCACGACTCGGCTCGGCTCCGACGCTCGCGCCCGTGCCCGTGCACGGGCACGGGCACGGGTGAGAAGATCGCGACGTCGCGCCTGCTCATTCAGGGGGTCCACATGTAGCTGCGGCCCCAGCTGTCGCGGGCCAGCCGCTCGATCTCCGCCACGGTGTCGGGCGGCACCGCGTAGGCGTCGCCCTCCTCGAACGGGTTGTAGTGGAACGCGTACAGGCGCGCCGCGAACTGCGCGAACGGGAGCGACGACTCACCCTCCTGCTCGCCGTGCCGGGCGATCGAGGGGCAGATCTCCTGCCCCCAGTCCTGTCGCCCCTCGTTGTTGGGGTTGAAGAAGTACACCCGCAGGGCCCCCTGCGGGTCCTCGCCGATCCGCTGGATCGACACCGCGTGCAGCCCCAGCAGCTCCCCCTGGTTGTTGGTCACGAAGATCCCCACCGGGTTGGGGTAGATCAGCTCGTGGCCGTCGTTGTAGGCGGGGTGGTGGGTGGCGTAGAAGCGGCGCACGAAGTCGCCGAAGCGGGTGACGCGCCCGGTCGCCTTGTCGAAGGGCGATGCGAAGCCGTGCTGGACCCACCTCCCGTACAGGCCCGGGTTGGCCCACTTGTGGCCGTCCTCGTGCCGGTAGGCGACGCGGCGCATCATCTCGTCGTACACCCGGTCGAGGTGAGGCACGAGCACGACCGACACCGGGTCGAGGTCGAGGTCGACCTCGCCCGCCAGGCCGCCGCTGAGCCGGTTCGACACCAGCACGTCCCCCTCGAAGCGGACCTGGATCAGGTCGTCGCGGGCGGCGCTGGCCAGCAGGTCGAGCAGGAAGCCGGGCGCGTGCTGCGACCACAGGCTGATCCCGCGCGCCGCCTGGCAGGTGGGGTTCTTCCCCTGGCCGATCCCCAGCGGCTGCCCCAGCACCGCCAGGGCGCCCGCGACGAGCAGCGAGTTGGCCGTCACCCCGTCGGCGGTCCGCCGCCGCGAGAGGAGGTTGCGCTTCACCTTGGCGCACAGGTCGAGGTCGACCAGCCGGCGCAGCCCGGCCGCGACGTCGGTGCGCGACAGCAGACCCCGCTCGAGCACGCCCGCGAACCCGTACAGGGCGGTGGCGGTGGCGGGCAGGATCGCGACCTTGATCAGGTCGTGCACCAGCTCGCGGTTCTGGTCGAGCTCCGCCCGCCCCAGGGCGTTGAGGCCCAGCGCGTCGGCGATCTGCTCGGGGGCCGCGCTGCGCAGGCGCCGCAGCAGGATCGTGTGGTGGACGCTCCCGATCCCGGTCTCGCGCAGGGCCCGCGCCATGGGCTCGACCTCGGCCAGGACGCCCTCGGGGTCGAGGGCCCGCAGGGCCGCTCGGTAGGCCGCCGGCTGGGGGTGCCGCCGGGCGAGCTCGGTGGGGCCGCGGACCGCGTCGACGTAGCGCTGCAGGCCCTCGAGGTCGAGGCGGCGCTCGGCCGGGATCCGCTCCACGGTGCGGATCATCTCCAGCACTCGGTCGGTCATGATCGGGCGCTGCTGGCACACCTGCTCGATCTCCTCCAGCACGACCCGCAGCAGGTTGTCGAGCCCCAGCTCCTCGCCGATCAGGCGCATCAGCCGCTCCGCCTTGTCGCGGCTGGGGAAGGCGGCGCGCGAGGCCTCGGTCTCGGCCGGGAACAGGAGGTCGAGGTTGAGCGCCAGGACCTCCTCCAGGAAGGCTCGGCCGTCGCGAGGGCCGATGCGGTCGCTGCGGCCGTGCCCCTTGACGATCGCCAGCACCCGCAGCTCGCTCATCGACTCGAGCACCGGGTAGATCCCGCCGGCCTCGAGCCCGCCCCGCACCAGCGGGGGCAGCAGCTTGGCGGGGTCGGCCCAGGGGCCGCCCGCGAAGGCCCCGGCCTCCTCCAGCCGCGGGGCGCGCTCGTACAGGGCCCGGATCCCCTCGTCGGTGGCGAGCAGGGAGTCGGCCGCCTGGAACACGTCGGTCTGATGGGTTGCCTTGGCGAACGGCTTGGCCGCCGCCAGGCGCTCGAGGGCCGCGTCGAATCGCTCCGCCGAGCGGCGGGCACGGGTCACGATCGCCCCGGCGTCGGTGGGGTCACCCAAAGTTGCCTCCCAGTGGGTCGCGAGGGTCGTCAGGAGTAGAAGTCGTAGTCCTCCCACTCGAGCAGCAGCTTGCGCATGCGCTCGGGGTCCTCTCCGAACATGAAGATCGTCCCGTAGTGGTTGCCGAAGCCCACCCGCTCCTGGACCTTGCTCGTGGCGGGCACGAACAGGTTGTGCTTCTCGAAGTAAGGGTCGTCCGTCAGCCCCTCGGGCACCTCCAACTCCCGGGCGGTCTTGCCGCGCGGGTAGACCATCAAGCAGCCGGCGTGCCCTCCGAACTCGTCCTCCCGGGGGAAGAACGCCTCCAGCTCCGCGTCGGTGCTCTCGGGGTCGCAGCAGAGGGCGAACCCGGCGAAGGGGTCGAACCCGTACGCCCGGTGGATCAGCTCGAAGATGTGCCCGCCCGGCACCCGCGCCGCCACCTCGCCGAAGCTGATCTTGCCGTCGGGGCGGATGAACCACTCCGGGTGGAGCATGCCGTAGTCGACGTCGAAGGCCTCGATCAGCTGCTGGCAGGCCTCCCGGATGTGGCCCCGGTATTCCTGCAGGCCCGGCGAGGCGGGCACGAAGTTGGAGTGACCGAGGTGGACGTACTCGGTGATGTTGAGGAACCGGATCTTGCGCTCGTGGACGAACACCTCGCAGGAGAACTCCTGGCCGTCGAGGTGGCTCTCGCACAGGAAGGGGAAGTCCTCGAGGTCGAGGGCGTCGATGTCCTTCTCGGAGCGGATCACCTTGTGCCCCACGCTGCCGGCCGCAGCCAGCGGCTTGAGGTGGATCGGGTCCTCGACCTCGCCGCCCAGCTTGAGGAGCGCCTGGTTGACCCGCCGGTAGAAGCGGCGCACGTCCTCGAGGGAGTCCGCCTCCTCGAACAGCCCCACCCGCAGGCCGCTCATGTGCGCGTTGCGCTTCATGATCGCCTTGTCGCGGAACAGGAGCGCCTGCCCGTACAGCTTCGGGTTGCCGCGCAGCTGCGCGTTGACGGCGCCCGACCACAGCACGCACTCCTCGTACAGGGGCACGGCCACGCCGGCGTCCGCCTCACGCAGCCGCCCCACCAGCTCGTGCGACTGCTCGTTGCGGCGCTCGAAGTCCCACCCGATGAACGGGATGTCGTGCTCGGCCGCGTACGCTTCGAAGGCGTCGGGCGCGACCACCACGTACTCGCGGCCGATCGCGTCCAGGGCCTCCACGGCCTGGAGGCTCCAGCCCAGCAGGGCGATCTTCTTCTTCTCTGGCATACGACAGCTCCTGTTCGTCCGACCTGCGACCCCGACCTACCGACACCTACCCCTTGAAGTCGAGCACGTACAGCTCGAACCCCTCCTCGTAGAAGTCGCGCAGGAAGCCGCCGTTCCAGCTCAGCACCTGCTCACGCTCGGTGGCGGTCCGCTGGAAGCCGTACTTGCGGTACGCCTTGGTGGCCCACTTCGCCTCGGGGTGAGCGATCAGGCACAGGCCCTTCATGCCCCTCTTGCGCGCCAGCCGGGCGGCGTGGTCGAGCAGCTGACGGCCGTAGCCGTTCCCCACCTGATCGGCGTCCAGGTAGACGTAGCCGATGTAGGCGTAGTCGCCGAAGTACTGCAGCGAGATCGTGCCCACCGGCCGGTCGTCGACCGAGCCCAGGTAGAAGTCGCGGATCTCGTAGTTGCGCTGCCCCCAGGCGTCGTCGACCTCGTGCTCCGCCATGTCCTTCTCGGCGACGAAGGGGCGGTACCAGTCGGCGGTGGAGCGGATGAAGGCGGCGATGGTGGCCATCTCCTCGCGGCGGGCGGGGCGGATGCCAAGGCGGCGTCGCGTACGGGCAGCAGTGACGGGGGCCATGTCGTTCTCCTTGAGAAGAGGGGTCGAAGAAGCAGAGGGGTCGGTCGGGCGGGGCGGCGCCCTCAGACGGGGGCCAGCCAGGCCACCCGAGCTGCAGCCGAGCCTCCGGGCTCGGGGAAGGCCAGCCGCCACCAGCGGTGCCGCAGGGGCGGCTGCGCCGCGCCGCCCTGGGCGAGGCGGGCCCAGGCGGGCCGGTAGGCCATGGCCACCCGGCGCCCGCCGGAGGGAATGCAGGCCTTGGCGGGGACGCTCGCCAGCGGGATCTCGGTGAACCCGAAGTTGGTGAAGAACTCCGGCGTGCGGGTCACGCAGACCAGCTCCAGGCCGCGCGCCTCGGCCCGCTCGATCGCGCTGTCGACCAGCACCCGCCCCAGGCCGAAGCCCTTCCAGTCGGGGTCCACCACCAGGCCGCGCAGCTCGGCGCGGCGCGCGTCCACGTGTCGCACCGCGGCCGAGGCGATCACGCGGCCCGAGGGCGAGCGGACCACCTCGAAGTCGTTCAGCCGCAGCAGCACCTCCTCGGGGGACTGCGGCACGCAGTTGGGGCGCGCCGCCTCGAGGAGCGCGGCGATCCGCGCCACGTCCTCGGGGCGGGCGGGCGACGGCTCGTAGCGGGTGAACGCGAAGGGGATCGCGGCGGTCATGGGGTTGATGTGGCCTCCTGCAGAGCGTCGCTCAGCCGGGACAGGCCGAGGTCGAGCTCCTCGGGGGTAATGGTGAGGGGGGGGTGCAGCCGGAGCGCCCGGGCGCCGGCGGGTGTGACGAGCGCGCCGCGCGCGAAGGCGGTTTCGCTACCGAGGCCGATTTCGTGGTGGTGACGGCCGGGGTGCCTTTCAATGTGCCGGGCAGCACCAATATTCTGCGTGTCGCACCCTGCGATGAACGTTTGATTTTCGCCTCTGATCCAGAGTAGCCTTTGGAAACAAC
>JAWLGW010000127.1:0-10493 GCA_041690735.1 Planctomycetota bacterium | reverse complement strand
CGCTTGCCGCAGCAGCGGACAGGCCGGCGCCGCGCCGACGCCCAGCGCCGCGAGGCCCCGCGCGGCGGCGGCGCGAGCGCCCGGCTCCGCGTCGGTGAGGCCGGTCGCGAGCGCGAGCACCTCGTCGGCCGGCGGGGCCGGCGCGCCCTCGTCGGCCCGGGCCGTCGCGGCCACCAGGAGCGCGAGGACGACCGTCGGCCAGCGGCGCCAAGCGCGCGGGCGCGGGCGCGGCCAACGGGGCGTCGCTGCGAGGCGGGTCCGGGGTTCAGGACGGGTGGGACCGTTCATGCCGCCTCCAGGGTGGGGGGGCGAGGGCCAGGGAGCTTACCGGCTGGGGTCCGCGCTGGCGCGGGGTGCACCTGCCGAGGGCCTGGTTCGCCCCCTGCCCGCGCGCTCTCCCCTTACCTCGATCCCTGCGGCGCCCGCTCGAAGCTGAGTCGGAAGGCGCACCGCGGGTCGCCGGCGGCGAGGGTCTCGGCGCGGTCGAGGCGAATCGGCAACCCGGGGTCGTCGTAGAACACACGGTCGGCGGCGCAGAACAGGCTGGCCAGCTCGGGGCGCCCCAGGCGGGCGCACAGGCTCACGAAGTGGCAGCGGGTGACGTCGAAGGCCAGGTCGGCGGCGGGGTCCTCCACGACCCGGGTCTCCGCGTTGCCGAACCGGCTCAGGATCCGCTCCGCCAGCGCGCGCCGGCCCGGCGGGTCGAGGGCTTCCCACTCGGCCGGCGTGGGGTGGCGGACCTGCGAGCCGACGAAGCGCGCGCCGCTGCGGGCCACGATCTGGGCCAGGATCTCCCGGCTCCGGTCCGGGGACAGGCCGAGCGCCTCGCGCAGCGCGGCGTCGAGGAGCAGCACCGGGCGGAGCTGACGGCGGGTGAAGCGCTCGCGCCGGTCGGGCCGCGGGTCGTCCCGGAGCGGGCGGTAGGGGTCGCGCGTCCAGTCGCGCCAGGCGAAGGCCAGCAGCGCCCGCAGGGCGCGCCAGGGGCCGAGCTCCCGCCGCAAGGTACCCAGCGCCACCGGCGCCCCGTGGCGCAGGTCGAACCACAGCAGCGCGAGCGACCCCGGGGGGGTGGCGTCGCTCATGACTCCGCGGAGCGCAGCCGGCGCGGCAGGACCTCGGTCAGGCCCAGGTAGATCGCCAGCCCCGCGATCGCGACCCAGGTCTCGAGGGCGTACAGGCGGCGCGTCACCATCAGCTCGAAGGGAACGGCGCTGGCCGCGCCGTACAGCGGGCCCGACACGTCGTCGGGGCGCACCACGAAGAACACCATGCCTGCCCCGTACCCGATCTGGAGCACGAAGTTGACGATGATCAGCCAGTGGAGGACGCGCAGCGGCGCGGGCAGCTTGCCGTTCACCCGCTCATGGTGCGCCGCGGCGGGCGGCCTCGCAACCCGCGCCCGGGCGCTCAGGAGGGCGGGAGGACCTCGAGCCGCTGGGGGCCGAACACGTGCGCTCCCACCACCAGGTAGACCTGGAAGGTCGCCCCGTCCAGGCTCTCGGGCGCGGCCGCCCGCAGGTCGAGGCCGAAGGCAGCCTCCGCGGTGGCGTCCTCCCCCGCGCCAGTGCGGACGCCCGGCGCCGCCAGGTCGACCTGCACCGGCAGGCCGGCGTCGAGGCCGACCAGGAGCACCGAGGCCAGCAGCAGCCGCGCGTCCTCCGGGGCCGGCGGCTCACCCTCCTGGGGCTCGGGGAAGCGGCGCGGCACCAGGACCCCCTCGCTCGCCGGCAGGCGGACGCGCGCCTGCAGGGGGACGGGCGCGCCCGGCTCCACCCGCGCGGGGAGCTCGAAGGCGCCGCCGGGTCCCTCCAGGGGAGGCGTCGCCTCGTGCGGCTCGGTGTGCGTCAACGCGGCCGAGGCGAACCGCGCCGGAGGGGGCTCCGGCGCCGCGCGCTCCTCCTCGGGCAGGGCGCTCTCCAGCGACACGACCACGGTGTTGGAGCAGAGGTCGTAGTCGAGCGCCGTCAGCGCCAGCCGCCCCGGCCGCCAGGCGAGGCCGTACCGGGCGCGGGTGTCCTTGATGTGCTGGAGCTCGATCCGCCAGGTCGCGGCCTTGAAGGGATCCGGCCGGGGGCCGCTGCCCGAGGGCTGCGGCGCGCGGGGCCGCTTGTGGGTCAGCGCCGTGCGCAGGGTGCGGACCTTCCCGCTCCCGAGGTCGACCACCATCAGGCGGCGGTTCTGCTTGGGGTCGACCTGCCAGGCGCGCAGGCCCGTGGTGCGGCCGCCGACGAGCACGGGGAGCTCCTCTCGGACCTCCACCTCGGCTTCACCCTCGGGCGGCTCCTCGGGCCCCTCCACCACGACCTGCCGCGGCGCACCCAGCACCAGCACCGGCTCGGGGGGCTCCGGATCCCCCTGCGCCGGCGGACCTCGCCGCTCGCCCTTGAGCGCCTGAGCGATCACGCCCTTGAGCTGGTCGGTGACCGCGGTGCTCAGGTCGAAGAACGCGTCGTCTTCGAGGCTGAGCGCGGCGGCTGCGGCGGTCTGGGCTTCGGTCATGAGGGTCGAGTCCTCTCGGGCCGCGCTGCGGAGCTGCAGACCGACCAGCGCCGGCAGCAGCCCTGTGGCGAAGGCGACGGCGAGACGCGGGGATCGCGCGCTGCGCATGGGCGCTGCTCCTCGCTCATTGGATGGTCGTCATGTCCTGCACCAGCAGGTAGGGGTGGCAGATGTCGCAGTAGCGGTTGAGCGAGCCCACGATCGGGCCGGAGTCGAACATGACGCACTTGTCGCTCTTGTGGCGGCAGTGGTTGCCCGATCCTTCGTCGGCCTGGTTGGGGTGGGCCGGGATCCCGGCGACCCCTCCGGCGGGGTCGCCCTCCACCACCTGCGCGTAGGCGTGGCCGAGCTCGTGGACGACGGTGTTCTGGAAGTCGTCCGCCTCGTTGGGGTCGTACACCGCCAGGATCCGCTTCTTGAACGACTCGCCCAGGAAGCTCTCCGCCGCCTTGACCACGAGGTCCTCGAGGAGCACCTCGGTGTCGGCGCTCGGCGCCCCCACCCCCGCCGGCAGCCGAACGCGGATCTCCTCGAGGTCGCCGCGGTTGGGGTCGATGTCGATGTCCGCGTCCTGGAGCGTCCCCTCTCGATAGTTGACCCACGCTCCGGCGGTGGCGTCCCAGTCCTCGGCCGACCAGGTGCCGCTCACCAGGAGCTTGCCTCCCTGCAGGGGCGGGCTGAGGACCTCGGCCCCCACGTCGACCGCCACGGGGAAGGCGTTGGCCCTGATCCCGGGCGGGTTGATCGGGCCGGCGGTGTCGTCCTCGTGGGGGTCCCACTGGCCGTCCACGACCAGCACCGGGATCTTGTTGGGCTTGTCCTTCTCCTGCTTGAAGCTGGCGAAGAACTGCGACTTGTTCTTGTCGCCCACGACCAGGGCGTCGTCGTTGCCGCCGCCCACCTGGATCATGTACTTGGGATAGATCGCCCGCGGCTTGAACTTGTCCACCTTGGCCCGCGACACGACCAAATCACCAACGTCCACCGCCTCGACCTTGACCCGCTCGTACTGGCCCACGGTGGGGGCCAGCCCCGGGCTGTTGAGTCCCTCCACCCTGACCTTCTGGAAGAAGATCTTGCGCCACACCTGGATCGTCTTCTGGGCCAGCACCGGCTCGCGCTGGCCGAGGTCCGGGTGGCCGTGGAAGAACTTGGCGAGGTGGGGGTCCTGGTCGATGTAGGCGCCGGGATGGAACACGTCGCCGCCGAACTGGGACAGCATCAGGTCGGCCTTGGCGACCCCCTTGGCGTCGGTCTCCGCGCTGAGGTGCAGGAGGTGGTCGGGCGCCTCCTTGTCCTTGCGCTTGACGTCCCAGGTGATGTCCTTCCACTTCCAGGCGGTGACCGCGGTGCCCTCGACGTCGCCCGTCGTGGGGAGGTCGACGCCCCAGTTGGCCGCCTTGCGGTTGTTCGCGTCGGGCGAGAGCATGAAGTGGACCCGCACCTTGGCGATCGGCTTGGAGAGCTTCGCGCTCAGGGTGATGGCGCGGCCCTTCGCCGACGGCTTGCGCAAGTTGATCGCGAACCGCTCGTTCGCCTCGTCCCAGGCGGCCGCCTCGCCCTTGGGAGCCTGGTAATCGAGCTTCACCTCCTCGATCTGGACCACGGTCAGCCGCGCCCAGTCGCCGTTGCGCTTCGGCTCGTGCTCCGGGGGCGCGTCGGGGCGGTCGAGGCCGAGGTCGAGCCGAGCGTCGAGCGCCTTGTCGGTGGCGGTCTTCCCCTGGACCCACACCTTCTTCTCGGCGTTGAGCAGGTCCGACACCTTGAGCTTCACCGGGAAGTCGAGCTTGGCGCCGTCGACCTCCTGGTCGTACACCTCCAGCGCCCCGGAGACGTTCTCCTCGTTCAGGACCAGCTCGTAGTCGTCGCACCCCTCCTCGGGCCAGTCGTCGCCGGTGAGCTGCGGGATCGAGACCAGGGCCCGGCCGTGGTGCCCCTCCCGCTGGACGTGCAGCAGGCGACCCTGCTTGACCTTCTCCTGGTCGGTGAGCTTCTTCTGCGCCGGCAGCTCCTTGTCCTTCAGCGCGGTGTAGTAGTCGTCGATGTCCTCGACGTCGGGGTTCACCCGGATGCCGGCGAGGGCGGTGGCGTCCTGCTGGTGGAGGTCGAGCTGGAGCTCCACCACGGCCATCTTGATCGTGACCGGCTCGCCGAGCAGGAAGTTCGGGTCCTTGTCCTTGGCCTTGGTCGCCTCTTCGACCCGGGCCACCAGCTCGAACCGCCCCTTCTTCAGCCCGGTGAGGTAGAGCTTGTGGGGCTCGCTCCCGTTCAGCAGGTCGCTCGGGATCGGCTTGGCGAGGTCGACCTTCTTGGTGAGCTCGGCGTCGGCGTAGGCCGCGACGCAGCCGGCGGGCTTGGGCTCCAGGATCAGCCCCTTGGAGTAATTCGGGCCCGCGGTGCTGTGGACCAGCGACAGCGAGACCGCCGTCCCGTCGGTCCGCGCCGCCTCGTTCTTGGAGACGTGCTTCGACAGCCCACGGTCGAGCTGGACCACCAGGTACTCGACCTCGACCTTGGGCTCCACCACGGTGACGGGCTTGCTCTCGAGCTCCTTCTCCGCCGCCACGAGCTCGATCGAGGCGTCGGCGGGGTCGGGGGCGTCGAGCTCGAGGCCCAGCTTGAACTTGCCCTCCTCCTTGCCCCGCACGTACAGGACGAGCCGGTTCTTCTCCTTCGCCGGGCTCAGCTCGTCGTGGGTGAAGGGGGCGTCGTTCGCCACGGCCTCCTGGCAGGCCTCGTCCTTGTACACCTCGAGCTCGTCTGGGACCTTCAGCTTGCCGCCGCCCGTGTAGGCGCTGTAGGTCTGGTCGGAGGTCAGGTAGACCTCGACTGGCATGGGGTCGACGGTCGGCGCCGGCTCCTGGTCGCCCTCGTCGTTCTGCTGCGGCGGGGGCGGGCAACGAACCGTCGCCACCTCGGCGTCGACGTGCGCGGTGACCGTCTCCTTGACCGGCTCCAGCTCGACGGTGACCTCCTCCTCGGCGTCCGCCTCCAGGGCGATCCCGTCCTTGGTGCCCTCCTTGAAGGGGCGCCTGGGGGCCTGGCGCTTGGCGCTGCCGTCGGCGCTCACGCTGGTGACGTACGACCCCGCCTTGACCGTGAAGATCACCTCCCCCTCGGCGCTGGTCTTGAGGGTGCACTTGTCCTTCTTCTCCGCCGCCTTGACCTGGACGCTCGCCTGGGCGACCGCGTCCCCCCCCTTGCTCTTCACCAGCACCTTGAGCTTGGCGTAGCCCTTCTTGCACTTGGCGGTGGCGTGGCTCTTCTTGACGTCACCCATGGGGTCCTCCCTCCGCCGCCACCTGCTCGGCGACCAGGCCGGGCTTGCTGTCGGGCTCGATCATGTCGCTCTCGAGCAGCTCCTTGGCCCACTCGTACTCCTCGAGCTCGGTGAACTCGGGGTCGATCGTGAGCATGAGGTCGAGCAAGGTCTCGAGGGCGGGGAACTTCTGGATCCCGTAGTCGAGGGACCGCTCCAGGGCGAGGTCGATCACCTCGCACACCCGCTCGCGCCCCAGCGCCTCGAGCCGGTCGGGGTGGCGCCCGCGCGCGGAGGCCAGCAGGCGGGCGGCCAGACCGGCGCGCACCGCCTCGCCGAGGGCGTCGACCTGCTCGTCGCGGATGATCAGGTGCGGGCGCTCGAAGGGGAGCGCCCGCCGCTTGGCGGTGTAGCGGCGCGGCTCCCGGACCGGCGGCGCGGGGGCGGGCGGGGGCGGGGGCGCCGCAGGCGCGGCGCCCGGCACCCCCGCCGGCAGCGTGCCGGCCAGGGCGGCGAGCAGGCCCGCCGCCGTCTTGGCGGCCGCCTTGGCGGCCTCTCCCCGGGCGCGGGTCTCGAAGCCGACCAGGAGCGACATGAGCGCGGCGCTGACCTGGCTGCCCGTGGGCGCCTGCTGCTGCTCGAGGCGGCCGGCGACGCGCTGGATCCACCGCTGGGCCTTGGAGGTCAGCGGGTCGTCCGCCGGCGCCTCCCAGGCGGCGCTCGTCTCCTGCGCGGCGCCGAGGAACCGGAAGGCGGCCTGGATCGTGCGCTGCTCCTCCTCCGCGTCCTCGAGGCGCGCCACCGCCCGCAGCTGCGTGCGCAGGTCCTGCGCCCGCTCGGCGAAGGCGTCCAGGTCGACCAGGACCTGCGCCGAGCGGCTCAGGGCGGTGCGCTCGGGCTCCGTCAGCTGGCCGTTGCAGGCGGGCGCCAGGGTGACGAGCGTCCCCCGCGTGGAGCCGTTCGAGGGGAGGCTCTCCACGCCCGTCTCCAGCGCGGTGGGGCCGGCGCCCTCGGCGGCGAGCGAGCGCAGGAGCGCGAGCTGGGGCTCGGTCTCCTGCGCGGCCTCGGGGAAGTGGCGCCCACCGATTCGCGCCAGCAGGCCCAGCAGCTCCGGCTGGCCGGGGCGGCTCGCCAGGGCCTCGCGGATCGCCCGCACCTCCTCCAGCTTGCCCGCAGGGTCCAGCCCCAGCGCCACGAGCAGCTCGGAGCGCGCCCCGCTGGCCGCGGGCGCTGTCGCCTCCTCCGGCGCGTCTCCGGCCAGGCGCACGACCTCCTTGGCGAGCCCCTCCTCCTCGTCGAGGGTGTAGCGCAGCAGCAGCTCGGGGTCGGCGCCCTCGCACAGCAGCTCGCTGACCGGGCCGATCACGAAGTCGAGCTCCTCCCTGCTGCAGGTGGGGAGATAGGCCCGCACGACGCGGGGGTCGTGGAAGCGGAAGTACAGCTTGCTGCCGTCCTCGCGGTAGACCTGCAGGAAGCGGCGGAAGTGCTTGCGCAGCTGCCCCAGGGAGGCGGAGGTGAGCAGGAACACGCCCCACGCCTGGCCCCAGCCTGCGCTCGTCAGCTCCTCGAGCAGGGCGCCGTCTCCCTCCTCGAGGGCGGCCAGCCAAGGGGCCGCGCTCTTGAGCTTGTCGGAGATGTTCCCCGAGTACAGGCAGGCGGTCTTGACGTAGTCGTGCTCTCGCAGCAAGGGGACGATTCGCTTGTCCCGGGCGCCGTCCAGCAGCGCGAACAGCTTGAGCTCGGGCCGTTCGGCCCGGCCGCGGAGGAGGTGGGCGTGGATCGCCTCCTGGGGCTGCGCCGGCATGGCTAGGCGGCCGCGTTGTCGTTCTGCTGGCACTCCTCGCAGAACGGCGAGCCCGAGTCGGCGGCGGTCTCCAGGGTGTCGACCTGCGCGTCCTCGTCGGGGTCGCTGGCGGGGGCCTCCTGTTGGGCCTCCTGTTGGGCCTCCTCGGCGTTGTCCGCGGCCTGGCAGTCCTCGCAGAAGGCCGAGCCGGCGTCGGCGGCGTCCTCGAGGGCCTCGGCCTGGTCCGCCGCGGCGGCCGGGGCGGGCGCCGCCAGGGCGCCCAGCATGAAGGTGCGGGTGACGTTCTGGCGGAGCGTCCAGGAGCCCTTGGAGGCGCCGCAGGTCGGGCACGGTGTGTCGTCGGGCACGGTCTGGCCGCAGTGGTCCCAGGGCATGGGTCGCCTCTCCCAAGGCTGCGCCGCGCAGCGGCCGCGGGCGCCATTCGACGCGACCCGAGGAGCCGCGTCAACGTGGAGCAGGCGGAGCCGTCGACCTCACAAGGAGGCCCGAGGACCGGCCGGTCGAGCGCGGCGGCTGCGGCGCAGCCCCTTGCGACCCGGAGGGGCCGCTTGATGCAGGTCAAGGGGGGCCTCGCGCGGCGGCGGGGGGGGGCCCCCCCCCCGGGCCCTGCGGAAGGGCAGCAAGCGGCGGGCACATGTCCCACGCACGCCAGCCCCTGCACCTGGTCCTGGGCGGGGCCGGGGCGCTGGGACTGCTGGTCGGAGTGCTGCTCCTGCTCCGGCCGGCGGCGTCGCCGCCCGAGCCGCCGGGGCGGGCGCCGGGGGAGCCAGCGGCGTTGCCGCGCACGCCGGCCCTCGAGCTGGCGGACGTGGCCCCCGTCCTCACCGCCCTGCCGCAGCTGGCGTGGGTGCTGCCGGAGGCGAGCCCGGGCTGGGGGGAGCTGGAGGTGCCGCCTCCCCCGGCCGACCTCGCGGAGCGGCGGGGCCGCGGCCAGGAGCTGGCGAGCCGACTGTGCGCCGCCTGTCACGGCAGCGACGGGCGCGGCGAGGGCGCGAGCGACTGGGCCGCCGGCCTGGTGCGGCCGCCCCGCGACCTGGGGGGGCCGCTGCGCACGCGCTCGGGGCGGGGGGGAGTGGCTCCCGAGGAGCTGTTCCGCACGCTGACGGCCGGCGCCGTCGCTCACGGCATGCCGGCCTTCGCTCACCTCCCCGCCGACGATCGGTGGGCGCTGGTGGCCTGGGTCCTGGAGCTGCAGCCCGCGGACGCGCCGTCGCACGAGGCCCTGGCGCTGCCGCCGCGACCTGCGGGTGAGCCCGACCTCCACCTGGGGCAGGACGTCTATCGGGCGCGGTGCGCCACCTGCCACGGGGAGGCGGGCGACGGCGCCGGTCCGGCAGCCGCGGCCTTGGGGGCGGCGGCGCCGCCCACCCCCTTCGCCCGCGGACCCGAGGCGCTCCGGGGCGGCGCCCGCGCCGAGGACGTGGCCCGGGCGGTGGTGCTCGGTCGGCCGGGGACCGCCATGGCGCCGGTCGAGCTGCCGCCCGAGCAGCTGTGGGCCGTGGCGGCGTACGTGGCGCGGGTCGCCGAGCTGGGGCGGGCGCGCCGCCGCCGCGACTGGAACGAGCACTTCGCGGCGCACCGGCCCCTCGAGGGAATCGAGGGCGCCTTCGTGGACGCCCCCACCCGCTTCAAGGAGCGGATCTCGCGCCGGTTCGCGACGGCCCCCCAGGGGGCGCCCGCCGGCTGCCTGGGCTGTCACGACGGGATCGAGCCGATCGCCCAGGGCGCCATGGCCGAGGCGATCGACGCCTTCGCCGGGGGAGACGCCGCGCGCGGCTGCGTGGTGTGCCACGGGGGCGAGCCCACCGCGCGCATCAAGGACGAGGCCCACGCGGGAATGATCGGTAACCCCGGCAGCCTGTGGGCGACCAGCGTCGGGGCCGGGTGCGCCAAGTGCCACTCGGGGCACGGGTCGCTCACCACGCTGCTGGGGCGGGCCCTCCCCGAGCCCGTCGGCGGGGCGCTCATGCACGTGATCTCGCGGCAGACCGACCCCTCGGGCGCCACCAGCGGCGACTACACCTACCGGGTCCAGCGCAGCCTCATGGCGCAGGAGACGGGCAAGGTGCTGCTGGTCACCACCTCGACCGGCCTGGCCGAGCCCGACCAGCCGCGCTACAGCGACCTCCCCACCTGCGACCCCGACGGGCCCACCCCTCGCGTGGGCAGCGACCCCTACAAGGAGTGGATCGCCCGCTCGATCGCCGCGGGTTACGTGCAGCGGCTGGAGCGGACCGAGGGGGTGCCGACCTTCGCCCAGGCCCAGGCGCTCGGCGGGGGGAACCCGGCCCTGGCGGGCCTGGTGGACTACGGGCGCAAGGCCTGCTTCCGCTGCCACCTGTGGGGCGAGGGCATGTCGGCCCACAAGGAGCACCGCTCCGCCGGCTGCTCCGCCTGTCACGTGGTCTACGACGACGAGGGGCACTACCAGGGGAAGGACCCCACGATCCCCCGGTGGACCTCGGGGCACCCGATCCGCCACGAGCTGACCCTGGCGCCGCCCGACTCGAGCTGCAACCGCTGCCACACCCGCAACCCCTTCACGCACGCCACCGAGCCGCACCAGCGGGCGGGGCTGGCCTGCGTCGACTGCCACACCTCGATCGACGTGCACGGCGACGGCAACACCTACCCCAGCATGGAGCACCAGGTCGAGGTCCGCTGCCAGGACTGCCACGGCTCGACCACCGCGCCCCCCTGGGAGCTGCCGATCGGCCACGACACGCCGGTGGTGGGCGACACGCCCCGCGGCGTGTTCACCCAGGACGGGCTGGAGTTCGTGTTCAGCAACCGCGGCAACCCGCGCACCAACTGGGTTCGGGAGGGCGACCGGGTGGTGGTGCGCTCGCTGCGGACCGGGCGCCGCCACGTTACCCCCGCCCTGTGGCGCGACGAGCCGCCGCCGCCGCCGCAGCCCGGCGCGGCGCCCAG
>JAWLGW010000126.1:0-10505 GCA_041690735.1 Planctomycetota bacterium | reverse complement strand
TGGCGGCGGTGGTCCGGGCCGCCGACGGCAGCTACGTGCAGCTCACCGGCAACGAGATCGGCGCCCTCCTCGGCCACTACCTGCTCACCGAGGGGGACACCTCCGGTGACCGGCTGGTCATGACCACGATCGTGTCGTCGCCGCTCCTGGGCGTCATGGCCGAGGACCTGGGCGTTCGGTACCGCGAGACCCTCACCGGCTTCAAGTGGATCGCCACGGGCGCCATGGAGCTCGAGCGGCGCGAGGGCACCCGGTTCGTGTTCGGCTACGAGGAGGCCCTGGGCTACACGGCGGGCGCCGTGGTGCGGGACAAGGACGGGATCTCGGCCGCCCTGCTGCTGGCGGAGATCGCGGCGGTCCGCCGCGCCCAGGGGGAGACCCTCCTCGACGCCCTGGAGCAGATCGCCCGCCGCTACGGGCTGTTCGTGAGCGGTCAGCGCAGCAAGGTCTACCCGGGTGCGGCGGGCGTGGAGACCATGAGCGGGATCATGGCGCGGATCCGCGCCGAGCCACCCCGCGAGCTGGCGGGCGCCAAGGTCCTCGCTGTCCGGGACTGCCTGAAGGGCGAGCGGGTCCCCGCCGAGGGCGAGCGCGAGCCCCTCGACCTGCCCAGGAGCGACGTGCTGGCGTTCGACCTCGCCGGCGGCCACCGGGCGATCGCGCGCCCCAGCGGCACCGAGCCCAAGATCAAGCTGTACGTCGACGTCCGCGAGGAGGTCGCCGCGGGCGAGCCCTTCGAGGCGGCCCGCGAGCGGGCGAGGGCGAGCCTGACCGAGCTGGCGGACGCCCTGGAGGCCCTGGCGCGGGAGTGAGCGGAGCCGCGCCGGCGGTGAGCTTCCGTGGCTTCACCAGCCACGGGGAACGCCCTGGAGGTGCGGCGGGGTCGCACGCCTTGGCGGTGAAGGGCTCGCCGCCGTTCAGGCCCCCCCGTCCTCGTCCGAGTCGGTCAGGTCCGCCATGGGCCCCGCCTCCAGGCGAATGGTGGGCCGCGCGTGGGTGGGGGTCTCGCGGCCCGCGTCGAGGATCGCGCGGGCCTCGGCCCGTCCGAGGTGCTCGGCGGAGGTGATCGGGCGCACGTCCTGCTTGCCGGCGCCGTTGCCGTCGCTGCGGCTCATGTACAGCGTCTGGGTGGGGTAGGCGATCTCGACGCCCAGGCGCTGGCACAGGCGCAGGATGTCGAGGATCAGCCGCTGCTTCTCCCGCAGCTCGCCGGTCCAGTCGGGCGTCTCCCAGAACACGTACAGGAGCACCTGGATCGAGGAGTCCGCGAGGCCGTTGACCCACACCTGGTAGTAGTCCTTGCGGGTGTAAGGGTGCTGCCGCACCAGCTCGCGGATCCCCTCGCACAGGGCCTCCAGCCGGTCGGGCGGCGTGCGGTAGGCGACGCTGAGGGTGGTCGACCAGCGGCGGTAGCGCCGCTTGCCCATGTTGTCGACGGTGGCGGTGAGCAGCTTGGCGTTGGGGATCGAGATCAGCGAGTTGTAGAAGGTGCGGATCCGGGTGGAGCGGAAGCCCACCTCCTCCACGCAGCCCTCGGTGCCGTCGATGATCACCCAGTCGCCCACCTCGAACGGCCGGTCGAGGACCACCGTCAGCGAGCCGAACAGGTTCTTGACCGTGTCCTGGGCGGCGAGAGCGAAGGCCAGGCCGCCCAGGCCGAGGCCGGCGAGGAGGCTGCTGATCGAGAAGTTGAGGGTGTCGGCGACGAACACCAGCCCAAAGGCGGCGACGAACACCTTGAGCGACTTGCGGATCAGCGGGACGAGCAGGTCGTCGAACTTGCTCTCGGACCTGAGCGCCTTGCGCTCGAGGGCGTTGCAGACGATGTCGACCAGCCGGTAGGAGCCCCACACGCCGGCGATCAGCGCCACGGTCTTGACGGTGATCGTGAGGATGTTGAGCACGTCGGCGTGCAGCCCCAGCCAGGCCAGCCCCAGCCACCAGAAGGAGGCCATGGCCAGCATGCCGAAGGGGCGCAGGCTGCGGCGGGTGAGCTTGGCGTCCACGTCCATGCCCTGCCGGCGCAGCGACCGCAGCACCAGGAGGGACAGCAGGCCGATCACCAGCCGGTCGAGGATCGCCCCGATCAGGCACAGCAGGCCCAGGCCGGCCCACTGCCAGTACTCGAGCAGGAACGCCTGGCGCTGCATGGGCGGCGGCACGTGATCCCGCAGCCAGTCGGAGGCGTGCTCGTACTCGGGGCGCGGCCCCTCGCCCTCGTCCTCCGCCGCCGGCGGCGAGCGGGGACGGGCGGGGCCGGCGGCCGGCTGCCCGACCTCCCTCGCCTCCTGCGCCGCGTTCCGCTGCCGGGCGGCCTCCAGCATGGCGGGCACCGCCCGCACGGTCGGGGCGGTGAAGCGCCACTGCTCGTCCACGAAGTCCAGCTCCACCTGCCCCAGCTTGTCGGGGTCCTGGTAGAGCACGAACGGGTCCCCGTTGGGGTCCGAGGGGATCAGCGCCTCCGGAATGAGCGGGACCAGCGTCAGGAGCTGCGCCAGCTCCCGGGCGCGCCTGGGGCCGAGGTCCGCGCGGTCGGCCTCCGCCACACCCGACAGGTCGAGGCAGGCCACGGCGCGCGCCATGCTGTCGGCGTCCCCCAGCTCCGCCTGGCGGATCGCCCGCTGAAAGGTGAGGAAGGTGGCCTGGGCGCTGTCCTGGTCGGCCTGCGCCAGGGCGGCGGTGGGCGCCAGCGCCCCGGCCAGCGCGACGGCCAGCCCCACGAGGAGCGGGCTGGGGGTGCGAGTCATCGAGCTCCTCCCGAGAGGCCGCACCCTACGGACCTCGGTCGCTGCGCGCAACCGGAGGTGGGATCGCCGCTTACCCTCTCCTCAGCTCGCTGCCGCGCTCACTCTCCCGAGCCCTGCCATTCGGCCGGGATCGCGATGACGTGCACCTGCACCGGGCGCCCCACCACCTCGCGGGCGGCGATGGCGAGGTGGTCGGCCAGGTCGGCCGGCGGCGCGCCGCGAGCGGCGACGAGCACCTCGAGCTCGGGGCCCGCGCGGGAGGTCTCGACCGTTACGTAGGTGAGCGCGGGGTCCTGCTCGACCCTCCGCTCGATCGCCACCCGCAGCCGGTCGGTCACCACGATCCGGCTGGCGTCGCCCGGGGCCACCGCGCTCACGAGCGCCGACACCAGCGGCACGGTCAGGGCGCACAGGGCGACCACCAGCGCCAGCAGCACCCGGCGCACCCACAGGCGCGCCCCCTGCTCGCGGCTGGCGTGGACGCCCACGATCCGGAAGGTCGCCGCCGCGCCGAGCACGATCGCGACCAGGTTGGTGCCGAACAGCAGCGCCGCCCCGCGGCTGACGCCGAAGGCGCCCATGGCGGCGGCGATCCCCACGGTGGCGACCGGCGGCACCAGGGCGGCGGCGATGGCGACGCCCGGCAAGGCGCCCGACAGGTTGGGGCGGGCGATGGCGTAGGCCGCCGCCAGGCCCGACACGAAGGCCACGAACAGGTCGAGCAGGTTGGGGAAGCCGCGCGCCAGCAGCTGATCGTTGAGGTCGGGGCCCGTCGCCATGCGGCCGAACACCAGCCCCACCCCGAAGCCGATGGCGAGCGCCAGCAGGAAGCCCTTGAGGACCGAGACGAAGGCCTCGCGCACCAGGATCATGTTCCCCTGCACCAGGCCCAGGCCCATGCCGACCATGGGCGTCATGAGGGGGGCGACCAGCATGGCGCCGATCACCACCGCGCCCGAGTTCTGCAGCAGCCCGAAGGCGGCGATCGCCGTGGCCATGCTGAGGAGGGCCATGAAGTCGATGTCGAACCGCGAGCCGCCCTCCAGGCGCTCGAACAGCGCGATCCTGTCCTCGCGCTCCAGCTGGGGGAAGTAGCGCGCCGACAGCTCCTCGAGCTTGCGCCAGGCGCGGGTGGCGAGCGGCGTCCCGCGCCGCACCACGGCCACCGCCGTGGCGTCGGGGCCCGACAGGAGCTTGTCGGGCACGGTGCGGAACAGCAGGCGCCGGACGAAGCCCTCGTTGGAGGCGCCCACCAGCACCAGGTCGTAGCCGTGCGCCGCCTCGGCCCGAATCCCCGCGGTCGGGCTGTCGGCGAGGACCGCCTTGGCCTGGACCCGCGGGCTGGCGGCGGCCACGCCGGCGTCGGTGAGGATCCGGCCCAGCTGTCGCTTGCCCACCTCCTCGGCCAGCTCGTCGCCGGGCGCCTGCACGTACAGCGGCACCACGGTCCCCTCCTCGCGCACGGCCAGGGCCTGGCCCAGGCGGAGCGCGATCGGCGCGTGCGGGCCTCCCGAGGCCGGCACCAGGATCCGGTCGGCCCGCCGCCCGCTGGCGGGGGTGGCGCGCAGGAGCATGGTGTCGCAGGGGGCGTCGCTCATGAGGCGCACGCTGAGGTCCTGCGCCGCCTCCTCTCGCGTCAGCTTCTCGTGCTTGCCCACCACCAGCAGCCCGGCCCGCAGGCTGCTCACGGCGGCCAGCACCGCCGCCGGCGGCTCGGGGTGCGACACGCCGTACAGGGCGATGGCCGGGACGGCGGGGCTCGGCGCGGCCGAGGGTGGGGGCTCGGTCAGCGGGGCGACCTGGCCCTGGCACTCGCGCACCGCGCACCGCTCCGCCTCGAGGGCCTCGGCGCACGGCTCGTGGTACAGGGCGGCGCACTCCGCGCAGCGCGCGGGCAGCGGACCCGCCAGGTCGACGGTGCCGTGGCACTGGGGGCACACCTGCTGGGGCGGCTGCGTCGGGTCGGCCCAGGCCTGCACCTCACGGATCGCCCGCCGGATCGCCTGGCGGGTCGGGTGCGCGTCCGCGTCGGTGGCGAGGGCGTGGACCTCCAGCTCGCCCGGCTTGCTCCCCCGCGCCGGGTGAAGCACCGCCAGCGGCGCCTCGCGGGCTCGGGCGAAGCGGGCCCCCCACCGGACCAGCGGCTCGGCCTCGTCGGCCGTCGTGACCACGACCAACACGGTCATGTGCGCCCCCCCTGCGTGCGACCCAAGGTGCCCCGAGGAAGGGGCCGGCGCCAGGGGGAGTCGGTCACTCGCGTCGCAGCAGCGAGGGGTCGGTCTGGGGGAGGATCCCCAGGAAGCCGTCGGTCTGCGAGTCCTCGGTGGCGGTGAGCCAGGCGCCCGGGAACGGCTCGTCGTCGACGCTCAGCCAGGAGGCGCTGCCGTCGGCCCGGACCACGTTCCACCCGCCCACGTGGTTGCCGGGCACGCCCGGCACCTCGGGACCGCCGCGGGGGATCGTGGCCTTGTCGGCGGCGAGCGGAGTCGTGGAGGGCGCGTTCGGCCCCAGCGGACGCCGCGTCCAGCCATAGGAGAGGTCCTCCATGGCGAGGAGCGTGTCGTCTCCGGGCGGGAGCGCGTCGCGTTGGCCGAGGAGCCACTCCCCTTGGGCGGTGCGCGTGGCCTCGTCGCGGGTGCGGCGACGGCTGACCGCAGGGCACAAGAGCGCCAGCGGGTCGTGCGTGTCGAGGTAGCTGGAGGTGATCAGCATCCGCAAGGCGCGCGGTCCGTCGGCGGTCTCGATCCCGCCGGCGAGCGCCTCGGGCCCCCACACCTGCGGGAGCGCGCCCTTGTCGTCGGCGTACTGAAGCGCCGCCAGCCCCAGGTTCCGCAGGGTCCCCTGACACTTCGTCCGCTCGATCAGCGCCCGCTGCTTGGTCAGCGCCGGGAACACCCCCCGCGCCACCAGGGTCAGGGCGATCACCGCCGCCGCGGCGATCAACCCGACAATGACCACCACCCGCCCGGAGACCCGCCGCGGCTCGGCGTCGCTCGACTGCTGCTCGCTCATGCTCGCAGTCTAGACAAGTGTGGTTCTCGGGGGGGGGCTTCGCCCCCCCACAGGAGCGCTCCGGTTGAGGTGCGCGCCTCGGGACCGCGCCCGCGCGAGGTGCTCCCTGGAGGCCGGTATGATCCGTTCGTGCCGCGCTTCGACCGCTTGCTCTGGGTCATGGTCCTGCTGCTCGCCGGGAGCGCCGCGCCGGCGGCGGCGGGGCCCCTGCGGTTGCGGGTGGTGACCTTCAACGTGTGGGGCCTCCCCTGGGGGATCGCCGCCCACCGGGAGGCGCGCCTGGAGCGGATCGGCCCCGCCCTCGCCGCGCTGCGGCCCGACGTGGTCGCGCTGCAGGAGGTGTGGGTCGAGGCGGACGGCGAGCGCCTGCGGCGGGTCCTCGCCGACGCGGGGCTGGTCCATTCGCTCCACCTCTCGGACGGGTTCCTCGGCAGCGGCCTGCTGGTCGCGTCCAGGCACCCGCTGGGGGCCGAGCGGTTCACCCGCTACGAGGCGGCCGGCAAGCCCCACAAGCCGTTCCACGGCGACTGGTTCGCCCGGAAGGGCGTGGTGGTGGTGCGCCTCGACACCCCCGCGGGGCCGGTGCTCCTGGCGGACACGCACCTCCACGCCCGCTACGGCACCGACGAGTACCTGCCGGTGCAGGTCGCGCAGGCCCTGCAGCTGATCGAGGCGGTGGGCGACTTCGGCCGTCGCCCGCCCGAGGTCACCGGCGACGCGGCCCGGCCGCCGCTCGTCCTGGCGGGCGACCTCAACGCCCGCTGGGGGAGTTTGCCCCTGCGGCTGACCCTCGCCGGCGCCGCGCTCCGGCCGGTGGACGAGGGGCTGGGGATCGACTGGCTGCTGGTCCGGGATGGCGGCGCCCTCGAGGTGCGGGTGCGCCGGGTCGAAGCCGGCTTGCTCACCGAGGACGTCGACCTCGGCGAGGGGGTGCGGGCGCCTCTGTCCGACCACCCGGCGGTCCTGGCCGAGCTGGAGCTGAGGCCGCGGCGGCCCGTGCGCGGGGCGCCGTCGCCCAGGGGTGACCCCGCCTGGCCGGCCGTCGCCGCCGAGGCGCGCGACCTGCTCGAGGCGGCCCGCGACGAGCGCGACCGCGGCGGTCGACGCGGACGCCTGCGGGCGGGGGCGCTGCTCCTGGTCGCGGGGGCGGCCTTCGCCGTGGGGCGGCGGCGCCGCAAGGCGCGCCGCGGCGGCTGGCTGCTCATGCTGCTGGCCCTGGGCCTGCTCCACCTGGCGGTGTGGGCCCTGTACCTCGGGGTGGTGTACGAGCCGGGCTTGCAGCAGGGGCTGGAGGCCGCGCTGGGACGCCTGGACGAGTAGGGGCTACAGGCTGGAGAAGGTCCCCGAGGAGGCGGAGGCCATGCGCCGCCGGGAACTGCCGCGCCGCGGCGGCTCCACTCGGGGACGGCGGCTGCGCCGGGGGCGAGCGCCCTGCCGTTCGCCCTCGACCCGGCCGGATCGGCTGGCGCGCCGCTCGCGCCGCGCCCGCCGCTCGTCGCGCTCCACGCTCGCCGGAGGGCCGCTGCGCTGCGGCGGACTCAGCAGCAGGGAGTCGTGGGTGCTCTCGAAGGCGAGGTCGAGCACGTCGTCGCTGGCGGTGGGCGCCCAGCGCGCCTCGACCTCGATCGGCTCGGCGCTCGGCTTCGCGCCCGGCGCGGCGGGGAGCGGCGCCAGGGCCGAGGCGCTCTCCCCGACCCAGTCTCCCCCCGAGTCGATCAGGAGCACCCCCGAGTCGCCGAGGTCGCCCCGCCGGTCGCCCCAGTCGTCGCGCCGCAGGGGGTGGCCGGCGGTGGCCAGCGACCGCTGGGGCGCGTCCTCGCGCAGGTCGGCCGCCAGCTCCTCGGGGGCGGGGGCCGCGTCGTCGAGGAGCTCGAGGCCCAGCGCGTCGAGGGGGTCGGCCGGCTCGCCCTCACGTCGCGGAATGCGCCCCAGGCCGCTCAGCCAGGGCTCGAAGGCCTCGTCGGGCTCGCTCAGGGGCCGGGGCGGGGGCGCCTCGATCAGCTCCTCGCGGTAGGCCGGCTCGCGGGCGATCAGCTGCCGCGCCAGGCGGACCAGCTCGTCCCCCTGCGCGGCGGAGAGGACGCCCTCCCAGCGCGCGAGCGAGAACAGGCTGATCGACAGCCCGTCTGCCAGCAGCCGCTGCTGCTCCTCGCGCACCGGCCGCAGGGCCTCCTTGGTCACCAGCCCCGTCCGCTTGGCCAGCGCCACGAACAGCCGATCGCTCAGGTAGGTTGCTCCCTCCACGGTGCTCCTCCTCCTTCCGGCCGAGGCTGGAGCACAGGCAGGCCCAAGTGAGAAAGAAAAGCAGAACTCCTGCAACGGCAGTCGCGTGACCCTTCCCTGGGTTGTGCCACCCTTCTCGATTGAGCCTGACTTGAGGCGAACTGCGGCGCCGGTGAGCAACAGTTGCTCACGAGGAGACCGACCATGAGCGCGGCTTGGACGGACGGAATGGAGCGGTGGCGGGGGCGGGTGGCGCTGGTCACCGGCGCCTCCAGCGGGATCGGGGCGTCCGTCGCCCGGGCCCTGGCGGGGGCCGGCCTCAAGGTCGCGGCCCTCGCGCGGCGCGCCGAGCGGCTGGAGGGGCTGCGGGAGGCGGGGGAGGTCCTGCCGCTGCCGGCGGACCTGCGGGACGAGGCGGCGATCGCCCGCGCCTTCTCGGCGGTCCGCGAGCGGTGGGGCGGGGTGGACGTGCTGGTGAACAACGCCGGCCTGGGGCGCAAGGCGCCGCTGACCTCGGGCGAGACCGGCGCCTGGCGCGAGATGCTGGAGGTGAACGTCCTCGCCCTGTGCGTGTGCACCCGCGAGGCGGTCGCCGACATGCGTCGCCGCGGCGACGAGGGGCACGTGATCCACGTGTCGTCCATGTCCGCCCACCGGGTGCCGGCGGGCAGCGGGGTCTACTCGGCGACCAAGTTCGCCGTCCGCTCCCTCACCGAGGGGCTGCGGCTGGAGCTGAGGGAGCTGGGCAGCGGGATCCGAGTGACGGCGATCAGCCCCGGCTTCGTGGAGACCGAGTTCGCGGAGCGGTACCATGGCAGCGCCGCCGCGGCGGCCGAGACCTACGGGCGCTACAAGGTGCTGGAGGCGGACGACGTGACCCAGGCCCTCCTGTTCGCCCTCTCCGCGCCGTCGCACGTGCAGGTGCACGACCTGCTGGTGCGGCCGACGGCGCAGCCGAGCTGAGGCGGCGTCGCCCTCAGTCGGCGCCCTTGAGGTTGGCGACGGGGTACAGGCGCCGCTCCACCTTCGCCACCCCCTCCTCCTCGAGCACCGCCAGCACCGCGTCGAGGTCCTTGTAGACGTGGCCGCACTCGTCCAGCGGGGTGCGCGCGGTGTTGCCCACGATCCCGGTCACCTCCACCCCGCCCAGGGTGCGGGTGACGGTGCGCATCTCCTGGTCGATCGCGTCGTGGCGCTCGGCCAGCTCGCGCTTGGCCTGCTGGCGGCCCATGACCCGGCCCGACCCGTGGTTGACCGAGCAGCCCGAGCGGTAGGCCCCCTCCTGGGGGAACAGGATCGCCGCCCCGTGCAGCATGGAGCCCGGGATCAAGCAGGGGTGGCCCGTGTCGGCCCAGCGGGTGCTCTCGAGGTCGGGGTGGCCCGCCGGCAGGGCCCGGGTGGCGCCCTTGCGGTGCACGAAGCCCTTCTGGGTGCTGCCGTCGGGGAGGACCACCGTCTCCTCCTGGACCAGGTTGTGGCTGATCTCGTAGTAGGGCTGGGCCGTCACCTGCCACACCTCGCGCAGCGCCTGCTGGATCCCCTCCACGATCGTCCACCGGTTGGCGACCGCGTAGTTGGCGGCGCTGTTGTGGTGGGCCCAGTAGGCTCGGCCCAGCGGCTCGTCCGCCCGCAGCCACGACTCCTCGCGGCGGTTCTTGGGCAGGCCCCGCAGGGCGGCCCCCTCGTAGAAGAAGTGGTTGGCGGTCTGCCACCCGTAGCCGCGCGAGCCGCAGTGGATCATGACCCACACCGAGCCGTCGTCGCGGTCGACCTGCAGCTCGACGAAGTGGTTGCCGCCGCCGACCGAGCCCAGCTGCGGCCCCGCCTTGGTGCGGGCCCGCTCGATCGCGGTCAGGTCGACGTCCTCGGGGACGGCAATGTACTGCCGCTCGCACAGGTCGGCCTCCACGCCCACCGCCTTGGCGCCGTAGCGGAGCACCTCCTCCACCTGCGCGGGCTGCAGCTGGGGCAGCAGGGCGGGGCGCCCCTTGCCCACGCCGGTGGCGACGCGGCGCTCGACCTCGGCGACCCACCGGGCGCGCCGGTCCCAGTCGGCCACGTCGCTGGCGTGCAGGCCGGTGACCTCCAGGTAGATCACCCCGCACGAGATGTCGTAGCCGCTGCCGGCCTGCAGGATCGTGTCCTCGGTCACCAGCACCCCGCCCACCGGGAGCTGATAGCCGAGGTGGGTGTCGGGCATGAGGTACATGCCGATCGCGCCCGGGGTGCTGGCCGACGCCGCCGCCTGGGCCCACAGCTTCTCGTCGGTGTGCGCGAACAGCTCGGGCGAGAGGAAGGCGTGCACCGGGGTCCGCATGCCGCCGACCTGCGGCAGCACGTAGCGGTTGGGCCCCTCCTGGATCACCTGCTGCATGAAGCCCATGGCGCACCTCCTCGGTCGGCCCGGTGGGCCGAGTCACTGTGACACGCCGCCTTCGACGGAGCGAACCGGTCCGGCTGTCTGATCGGGCTCGAGACGTCGCGCTCGCGCTCGTGGTCGTGGTCGTGTCGTGTCGTGCGACC
>JAWLGW010000125.1:0-10548 GCA_041690735.1 Planctomycetota bacterium | reverse complement strand
ACCTTGCAGGCCGGCGCTGGCGGACGCGTGGAGGCCGACGAGTACGACAAGGAGGACGTGCGGGACTTCGCCCTGTGGAAGGCCTGGACCCCCGAGGACGGGGACGTGTTCTGGGAGACGCCCCTGGGCAAGGGCCGGCCGGGGTGGCATCTCGAGTGCTCGGCGCTGGCGATGGAGCACCTCGGCGAGTCCATCGACATCCACGCCGGCGGCGTGGACCTCGTCTTCCCGCACCACGAGAACGAGATCGCGCAGAGCGAAGCGGCCACCGGCAAGCCGTTCTCCCGCTTCTGGGTGCACAACGCGCACCTCCTGGTGGGGGGACAGAAGATGGCCAAGTCGCTCAACAACTTCTTCACCTTCGCCCAGCTGCGCCAGCTGGCTCAGGCCAGCGGCCGCGAGGTGCGCTACGCGCTCCTGTCGGCCCACTACCGCAAGCAGCTCAACCTGCAGGTGACCTACGAGGGCGAGGGCGAGGCGCGCCGGCCGGTGCGCTTCGACTCGATCGACGCCGCGCGGGAGGCGCTCCGGCGCCTCGACGAGTTCCGCCGCTCCCTGCGGGGTCGCGGCGGCGCGGCGGCGTCGCCCGAGGCGCGGGCGCTGCTGAAGACGGCGCGCGACGAGATCGCCGCGGCGATCGCCGACGACCTCAACGTGCCGCAGGCGCTCGGGCGGCTGTTCGAGCTGGTGAAGGAGGTCAACAAGCTGCCCGCCTTCGACGACGCCTTCGGCGCCGAGGTCGAGGGCTTCCTCGATGATGTGGACGCGGTCCTGGGCGTCCTTGAGCCCGAGGAGGTCGGCCTGTCGCCCGAGGAGCAGGGGCTGTTCGAGCGGTGGGTGGCCGCCCGCGCCGAGAAGGACTGGACCGCCGCCGACGGCCTGCGCGATCAGCTGGCGGCCCGCGGGATCGGCGTCCAGGCGCGCAAGGGCGAGTCGACCTGGACCCGGCTGTAGGAGCCCCATCGAGCGCGAGCTGGAGGGACGAGGCCGAAGGTCGGAGGCGTCAGCCGCTCCGCCCGCCGAGCTCGGCCCCCCAGCTCTCTCGCAGGGGGATCGATCGTTCGATCGCGCAGGAAGGAGAGGGGAGCTGGCCCACCGACCCGGACCGAGCCGCGCCGGTGGACCGAGCCTCCCTCCCTACCCCGCCTCGGATGGACTACTGCTGCTCGTCCTCCTGCTCGATGATGATGCCTCTCTGCTCGAACGTCGGCTGCTGCTCCTCCTCCAGCCGCTGCTCCTCCATCTGGCGCTGCTCCTCGAGGTGGCGCTGCTCCAGCTGGCGCTGCTGCTCGATCTGCTGCTGCTCCAGCTGGCCCTGCTGGTCCATCTGGCCCTGCTGGTCCATCTGGCCCTGCTGCCCCTCCTGGGGCACCTGCCGGAAGCCGCCGTCGTCGGTCCGCTCGTACACCCGCGCCTCGCCGGTGTCCTGCCGAGGGAAGCCGGCCGGACGCGTCCCAGCGCGCACGCCCCGCTGCTGCTCCTCCTTCTCGGCGAGCACGAAGTCGCGGGGGATCAGGTCCTGGCGGAAGCCCTGCGTCGAGCGCAGCGTCTGGTTGAGGGTCTCGTACCCGGGAGCGGTCACCGTCACCCGGTGGTAATCGCCGCCACCGACGTTCTGGAGCACGTAGAAGCCGTCGCGGTCGGTCTCCACCGACTTGCGGCCGGCCTGCACCAGGGCGCCCTCGACGGGCTCGCCCTGCTCGTTCACGACTCGGCCCCGAACATCGGGACCCATACAGCCCGCCATCAAGAAGGCGAGCCCCAAGAAGACGAAGCGCAGGTTCATCTGCCACCTCCATAAGGGAATTCGTTGGCGAGGTCAGGATTCCGGCGCAGCGCACGCCGGGCGCCTCACCGCACACGTCGCAAAGCCGAGGCCGCTTCGCGGCTGCCCACCGCGCAAGCCCGTAGCGCCACCGCAAGCCAGCGCTGGCGCACCCTCAGGGCCTGTCCTGGCTCGCCTCGACAGGGCAGCCACCGCCGGGCGGGCGGCGCACGAGGACCGAATGCAATCCGGGGGGAGCGGCCAGCGTCCATAAGGTGAGACGCGAGCGGGAATTGCCGCCGGGGCGCGTTTGACGGGCTCTAGCGCCCCCTGGTAGGATCCCGCCCCGCGCCCGGAGCAGGGAGCCCGAGCGGGGGGAGGCCGGCATGACGAGCGATATGGAGCTGGGTCAACTGCTGGTCCGGCAGAGCCTCATGAGCGAGGCCCAGCTGGCGACGGCGCTCGAGTTCCAGAAGTCGCTGGGCGGCGACCTCCGCAACATCGTGGTCAAGCTGGGTTACGTGAAGGACAGCGTGCTGGCCGACCTGGTCGCCCAGGAGGAGCACGTCGAGGCCTCGGCCGAGATCACCGAGTCGGTGATCGAGTTCAACGCCCTCAAGTCGATCTCGCGCGACGTGCTGGAGAAGCACTTCGTGATCCCGCTCAAGTCCGAGGACCCGCACACCCTCGTCCTCGCCATGGCGGACCCCAACGACCTGCGGGCGATCGAGGAGATCCAGTTCCTCGTCAACAAGTCGGTCGAGCCGGCCGTGACCACCAAGGCCGCCATCCGCAAGGCGCTCAATCAACTGCCCGAGATGCTCAAGCGCCGCGGCGGCAAGCAGAAGAAGAAGCGCAGCTCGCTCCCGCCCGAGGTGCAGCGCGCCCTGCGAGACACGCCCGTCGACAAGCTGATCCGCGCCTACCTGGCGGTCCAGATCGAGCGGGGCGAGCTCTCGGCCGAAGACCTCCTCGCGCGCGCGAACAAGCTCTAGGCTCTGGGGAGACCGATGGAAGCAGTCGCCAAGAAGGACCTCGTCGAGCAGCTCAACACGAAGCTCGGCGTGCCCCTGGGCCAGGGCGGTCGGCTCGTGGACGCCCTGGTCGAGGCGATCAAGGACGAGCTCCTGCGCGGCAAGCAGGTGGTCCTCAAGGACTTCGCCGCGATCAAGATCGTCGAGAAGAAGGCGACGATCGTGAAGGACCCCGAGACGGGGCACCAGTACATCTCGCCCGCCGAGAACGTGGTGTCGTTCGTCCCGATCGACTCCTTCCAGCGCGCCATCGAGAGCGCCAAGCTCTCCAGCATCATCCTGGCGGTGCCGGAGAACGACCCCTTCGCCCGGGTGATCGAGTTCCACTTCAGCCGCGTGGGCTGGTCGGTCCACATCGTCAACGACCACCCCAGCGCCGCCAAGCTGCTGGCGAAGTCGGGGGCCTACCTGACGATCGTGGACCACGCCCTGCCCGGCAGCCAGGAGCTGATCGCGGCCCTCAAGAGCAACAAGGCGACGTCCATGGTCCCGCTGATCGCCCTGTACCCCGGCGACAAGGACCCCGACACCTGCCAGGACTTCATGGTCCTCGGCGACGAGCATCTGGTGGAGCCGTTCGAGGTCTACACCCTCCTCATGCTGGCCGAGAGCGAGCTCGCCCGCTCCAGCGAAGAGGAGATCATCTTCGACCAGCAGGTGAACTTCCAGTTCGGCACCAGCGAGGAGAACGTCGCCAAGGCGAACGAGCTGGGGACGAAGCTGTTCGCCGAGTCCGGCCTCGACAAGGAGAGCATGGACACCTTGGGGGCGGCCTTCCGCGAGGCGATCGGCAACGCCGCCAGCCACGGGAACAAGGACGACGCCAGCAAGCTGATCAAGGTGCTGTATCTGCTCGACAAGGAGAAGATCACGGTCGTGGTCCAGGACGAGGGGACCGGCTTCGACCACGAGTCGTACACCCTGCGGGCCGAGACCAAGGACGCCGTGGCCGCCGCGCGCGAGCGGCACGAGCAGGGGCGCGTGGGCGGCCTGGGCATCAAGCTCATGCTGCGCTGCACCGATCGGCTGGAGTACAACGACGTGGGCAACATGATCACGCTCACCAAGTTCATCTCCTCGGAGAAGTCGAACCTCGAGTCGTCGACGGTCTCCTCCGAGAGCCTCTGAGCTCGAGGCCTCCCCTGGCCCAGGCAGAGGAGCAGGGCGCGGCGGCGCTCGATCTGCGTGCGCGCGGCTGGCTCGGCCGGCTGCTGACGCTCTACCTCACGCGGCGAGACCCCGCCTCCAGCGCCGAGGCGGTCGCCGCGCTCGCTCCGCTCGCTGCCTCCTCCGCCGAGCTCCCCTCCATGCTGGCGGTCCGGCGCCTCGAGCGGGCGAGGCTCCAGGCGCGCCGGGACCTGCTGTGCCCCAGCCTGCGAGAGCGCCTGGGCGACGACCTCCTGGCGCTGGGCGCCGACGACCTGGCGGTCGTGGGCATGCTGACCACCCAGTGGGACGTCCTCCTGGACATCGCCCACTACCACGGGAACGCCAGCGACCCCGTGGAGGCGCAGCTGGAGCTGCTCACGCTCATGGCCCTGGGCCTGCAGCACTACGCCCTGGCGCAGTCGATCCACCAAGCGCGGCTGGCCCACCTGCGGGACCAGCCTGTCCCCCTGGAGCGCTGGACGCTGGCGGTCGAGGCCAAGCTCGCCCCGCGAGGCCGCCTCCCCGCCGCGCAGGCCGCCGCCTCGGTGGGCATGGGCCTCGCGCTCCTCGAGGCCCGGGCCCTGGCGGAGATCGGCTCCCTGTACTACGCCAGCGCCACGATCGAGGAGGAGGCGATCGCCGAGCTGCACGCGCTGTCCGCCGGGGAGAAGGCGCGGCTGATCGAGGTGCTGGTCGCGCTGGCCTGGGCCGACGGGCGGATCGCCCCCGAGGAGCGGCGCCTGATCGGACACCAGATCGAGCTGGCCGGCCTCGACCGCAAGACGGCCCAGGCCCTGCTCGCCCGGCTCGACCGCGCCCCTGCGCCCGGCGATCCGCTGGCGTCGCTGGAGGGCGCGACCTGGGACCCGCACAGCCGCAGGTTCGTGCTCGAGCAGGCGGTGCTCCTGTCCCTCGTCGACGACGACCAGGCCGAGGAGGAGGTCGCGCTGGTGAGCGACCTCGCGCAGCGCCTGGGCGCCGCCCCGGGCGAGCTGGACCAGGTCCTGGTCGAGGTGGACGGCTTCTACTGGCGCAACCGGGAGCTGATCCGGGACTTCGGTCCGGTGTCGGGGGCGCTGGCCCGCCTGCACCAGGTCGTGATCGCGCGGGCCCAGGCGGCGATCCGCACCAACATGCGCAAGATCGTGCAGGAGATCCGCGAGACCGGCGAGCTGGCCCGCCTCCTCGGGGCCGCCTCGGTGCGCGAGCTGACGCCCGAGGAGGGGGCCAAGGTCAAGGCGCAGCTCCTCGACGTGTGCAAGACGATCCCCGCCCTGGCGATCTTCGTGCTGCCGGGGGGCGGGCTGCTGCTGCCGGTGCTGATCAAGCTGCTGCCGTTCAACATCCTGCCCACCGCCTTCGGGGAGCCGGAGGAGGTCGGGGGCGTGGAGCCGAAGATGCTGCCGCCCCCGCGGGAAGCGGAGGCGTAAGCCGAGGCCACCGAGCTGTCGCTCGACGTCCCGCTCCTTCGCGTGCCCTGAAGGCAGCCCACCGAGGACACCGGAGACACCGAGCTGTCGCTCGACGTCCCGCTCCTCGACCGGGCCTGGCGCGCTCGAGCGCAGCGGAGCTTGGCCGAGGCGAATGCCCCGGGCCCTTCTTCGGGCGGGGCGACCGTCAGTGGCTCCTCCTGCGGCTCGGGGGCCTACCGTCGGCTCCGGGTCCGCGCTAAACTCCCGAACCTGCCCAAAAGGAGGCCAGCCCGCGTGGCGACGCCAGATCGGGTAATGCTCGTCTGTCCCCTGTGCGGAAGCACCTTCCGGGCCCGCACCATGGGCTCGAGCTACTACATCTCGGGGATCGACACCGACCTGCGCGAGACCGGGAGCATCGAGGAGGTGCGGCGGTTCAGCCTCGCCAGCTGCCAGGTGTGCCGCTACAGCGACTACTCCTGGGACTTCCTGGCCCCCGAGGAGCTCACGGCCGCGCAGCGGGCGCGGCTGGAGGAGGTCCTGGAGGTGGACGCCTCCAGGCCCGGTCCGGCCCTCAACCGGACGATCCCCGACTTCGAGCGCCTCCACCTGGCCAGCCTGTGCTTCGCCGCCCGCGGCCTCGACCGGGCCGCGCAGGCCGAGCTGGCGCTGCTCGCCTACTACGTGGCCCAGGACCTCGGCCGGCGCGACGTGGCGCCGGGGCTGCGCAACGAGGCCGCGACCCTGCTCACCGCCCTCCTCGAGGAGGAGGCGGACGAGATGCCGACGCCGCTGCGGCTGCGCTACGCCTACCTGGCCGGCGAGCTGCACCGGCGCTCGGGCCGGCGGGAGGAGGCCGAGCGCTTCTTCGAGGCGGCGATCGCCGCGGGCGAGGCGGAGGCCGCCGAGGAGGGGGACGGCGACGCCGGCCTCGACATCGCGCGGCTGGCCAAGCGCATGCTGACGCGCGTCCGCTACCGCGAGGCCGACCCGGCCGAGCTCCTGACGCTGACCCGCGGCGACGACGCCGACGTGGCGAGCGAGGCGGCGCGGATGCTGTCGAGCCGGCGGGACCGGGCCAGCGTGGAGGCCACGCGCGATGCCTGGGCCGAGGCCTCGGCGCAGGACCGCACCGAGATGCTCCGGGAGCTGATCCTCGACCCGTCGCCGGCCCTGTTCGACCTGTTCGTGACCGCCCTGGAGAGCCCTGCCCCCGAGGACATTCGCCTGGCCGCCCAGGCGCTGGGGGCCCTGCGCGAGCCGCGCGGGACGCAGCCCCTGCTGGCCGCCCTGGAGCGGGGGATCCTCTCCACCGAGGCGGCGCTGGTCGAGGCCCTGCGCCGGATCGACGCCCCGGGGGTCGTCGACGCGGTGGCCGAGGTCCTGGAGGCCTGGGAGGCGCAGAGCAGCGAGGGGCTGGAGGACGCCTGGTTCTTCACCAACGACACCACCCCGCTCAAGCACTTCCTGTACACCTCGCGCGACCCCCGCGGGCTCGAGCTGTTGATCCGCGACATGCGCCGGCTGGACGAGAACGACCTGTGGGACAAGGTCCCCGCCGGCGGCCCCGTCAGCGCCGCGCTGAGCCTCGAGCCCGAGACCGTGGGGCTGGCCCTGCGCGGGCTGCTGGAGGCCGAGCGGCCGGCCACCCGCCGCTGGGCGGCCTACTGCCTGGCGGAGCTGGGCGAGACCGACGCGGCCGCGGCGATCGCCCCCCTGGTCGAGGACCCCGACCCCGTGGTCCGCCTGCAGGCGGCGTCGGCCCTGGCGCGCCTGGGTGACCGCAGCCACGAGGACGTGGTCCTGCGCGAGCTCGAGGGGCTCGACCCGGCGGACCTCCCCTTCGCGCTCCACTTCTTGGTGCCGTTCCGCAGCGCCCGGGTGAAGCAGTTCCTCAAGGACGCCCTGGAGGCGGGCCACGCCACGCGCGCCGAGGTGCTGCCGCTGATCGGCCGGCAGGAGCCCGACGACGAGGTCGCGACGCTGCTCACCTCCAGCCTGCTCGACACCGACGACGACACCCGCGCCGGCGCCGTCACCGGCCTCGCCTACCAGGGCGGCGAGGCCGCGGCCGAGCGCCTGCGCCTCCTGTACGACCAGGAGGACTCGGAGGAGGTCCTGCGCCGGGTGATCTTCGGCCTGGGCCACCTGGCGCGCCAGGGGGTCCACCGGGACGAGACGGTGGCCTTCCTGCGCGAGCGGCTCAACAAGGCGAACCCCCGGCTGCGGTTCTCGGTGGCCCTGACCCTGCTCAACCTCCACGACCCCACCGGGATCGACGTGGTGCGCGAGCGAGCGGCCCTGTTCGACCAGAGCTTCGACCGCTACGACCTGGTGGCGCCGGCCCTCAAGGCCCTGGCGAGCTACGAAGGCCGTCAGCAGCAGGGCTAGCGCCTCCTCGCTCGAGACTCTCCTCTTCCTGCGTTCCTGCGTACACGAAGCCGCCCGCGCCGAGGCGCGGGCGGTTCGTTACGTAAGATAGGAAGGGCGGGACGGGCGCCGTGCCGGACCCAACATGGACCCGGACCAGAACACGGCCGCGCGCGATGGTTGAGCCGTTCCGCCCTTCCTGGCTTGCAGCGCCCGTCTCAGTGAGGTCTGGGACGGGCTCGACGGTCGTAAGGATCGTGGAAGGCCGTCATCGCGAAGTCACGGTCGCGCGAATTCTTCGTCATTTCGGCGATTGACGGGGGAAGACGGAGACTGCGCTGCGGAGGTCGCGCAGAGCCGCGGATCAGGCCTTCCCCTCCCGCTCGGCGTACAGGCTGGGGAACCGGGCCATGAAGGCGATCACGCACTGCATCTCGCGGCTGTCGACCACCTCGCCGATCTTGTGCGTGTTCTGCTCGATCCCCGAGCCGACGCCGAACATGGCCGGGTGCATGAAGTCGCCCGACTCCACCCAGGCCTTGCTGCTCGGCACCCCGTAGCCGCGCGCCGACTCGTCCTTGGGCACCGGGAAGCCGACGCCGTCGGTGGAGAAGATCCAGCGGTCGACGCGGCACTCCTTGCGCAGGGTCCCCCGCTCCTGGGGGCCGTCCGGCACCTGCGGGGTCACCACCCGCCCGTAGCAGTCCTGGGCGGCGCGGATCGCCGGGTGGTCCTCGGGCGTGATCCAGCCCATGTAGATCTGCGGGTTGTCGGGGACGTAGCCGCGCCAGGTCGGCTCCGCGTAGCGAGGGATCCGCACCTGGACGTCGAGCCCCGCCTCGCGAGCCCTCTTCACCGCCGGCAGGTCCTCGATCGCCTGGCGCGCCGCCTCGGGCATCTCGCCCGCGGTGAGCCGACGGTCGAACCGGAAGGTGAAGGTGTCAGGGACCGCGCAGTCCGACGGCGACTGCAGGTTGGCCCAGCTCGCCGTGCGGGTGCCGGGGCCCAGCAGGTCGTGGTCGCCGAACCCCTCGCCCGAGTCGTACTGCTCGCGCGCCTCGACCAGGATGCGGGCGCCGAACTCCAGCGGGTTGAGGCCCTCCCAGGGCATGGAGCCGTGGCAGGAGCGCCCGGTGACCTGCACCTCGATCTGCATGCGGCCGCGCTGACCGCGGTAGATCCCCACCGCCCCCTTGGCGGAGTCGCCGGTGCCCTCCGAGAGGATCACCACGTCGGGCACCCGCTCGGCCGAGGCGCCGCGCAGCTCCTTGCGCATGACGTACATCGGGCCGCCGCCGTCGTTGTCCTCCTCGGCGGCGGTGGCGTAGGCCCGCACGATCGTGCCCTTGAGCGCCCCCTCCTCCTTGAGCTCCAGCATGATCTTGGTGGCGATCATCTGGCACACCACGCCGCTGAGCTGGTCGGCGGCGCCGCGCCCGAACACCAGGTGCTCCCACTCCTCCTCGGGCGGCAGGTGACCGAGCTCCCGCTTGAGGAACTCCCGGTCGATCTTCTCGGCGTCCTTGAGGCCGTCGTAGGGGTCCATGCCCTCGCCGACCTTCTGGTGCCACTGGTCCCGCAGCGCCTGCACCGTGTCGGTGTGGCCGTCGAAGTAGATCACCTTCTTGTCGGCGGGCACCACCCCGTCGTCCTCGTCCTGCACGGTCCACACGAGGTTGCCGTACTCGTCGAAGCTCGCGTCCTCCGCCCTGGCGACGCAGCCGTGCTCGACCAGGGCCTTGCGCAGGTACTCCAGGCGCGGCCCCTCGTGGTTGGAGAGGCCGCAGCGGGGGTCACCGCCCTCGGACGGAGCGCGGTCGACGTAGTCGGCCGGGATCCGGATCGCCTCCTTGAGGATCGTGACCGCGAGCGGCTTGTACTGGGCCGCCAGCTCCTGCATGCGGATGTCGAGCGTCATGGACTCACTTCTTCCTTCTGTGGCCCCTGCGGGGACCCCTTCCCCGGCGCCGACGCGGCGCCGGCCGCCGCGCTCAGTCGAGGAGCTCGAGCAGCCGACCCCACAGGCCGCGGACCTTGGCCGCGGCGAGCAACGCCATGATCACGTAGACCTTCTTGTTCGCCTCGCGGGCGACCTGCACCTTGAACCGCTCCAGGATCGCCGGCGTCACCTCGGCGCCCGGGTCGGCGGGCAAGCAGTGCATGTAGAGGGCGTCGGCGGTGAGGCCCATGCGGCGCTCGTCGCAGATCCAGTCGGTGTGCCGGGCGTTCTGCGCCAGGGCGCGCTTCTCGATGTCGCCCAGGGCGGCGGCGTCCTTGGCCGCGTTGGCGGCCACCCGCTCGAGCATGAGCTCGCGAGGGCCCCAGCTCTTGGGGTAGACCGCGTGCGCGCCGGCGAAGGCCTCGTCCATGGAGCCCACCACCTTCAGGCTGCCGCCGCCCTCCTCGGCGCCACGCTGGCCGGCCTCCAGGGCGGTCTCGGTGAGGGCGTATCCCTCCGGGTGCGCCAGCACCACGTCCAGGCCGAAGCGCGGCAGGAGCATGATCAGCCCCTGCGGCACCGACAGGGGCTTGGCGTAGCTGGGCGAGTAGGCCCAGGTCACCGCCACCTTCTTGCCGCGCAGGTCGGGGCCGAAGTGCTCCCGCAGCCACACCAGGTCGGCCATGGTCTGGGTGGGGTGGTCGAGGTCGCACTGCAGGTTGACCAGCGGCACGTGGCGCGAGTCGTTGGTCGCCTTGAGGTAGTCGTTGATCCCGCCCAGCATGTCGCGCATGACGGGCGTGCCCTGGCCCAGGATCAGGTCGTGGCGCACCCCCAGGGCGTGCGCGTTCATGCCCAGCAAGGCCCCGGTCTCGGCGG